>NZ_JBHZCY010000004.1:4534-155128 GCF_042786665.1 Kitasatospora sp. NPDC059146
CCCCGGCCGCTGCGGCAGAGCGCCCGCCGGGGCCCCGCGGGGCCGCCGCCGCGGGGGCGGGCGCGGGCGGGCGGCGGCCGCCCGGGGGGGGGGGCCGCTGGGTGTGGGGGCCCCCGCCGCCGTGCGTCATTCCCCGGAAGCCCCGGGGTGCTCGGGCTCCTCGGGGTGCTCGGGCTCCTCGGGCCGGACGACCGGCCGTGCGCGGGTCCGGCGCCAGTACCGGTAGAGCAGCGCCCCCGGGACCCCGAGCACCAGCAGGAACGGCGCCACCGCGGCCAGCGCCACCACCAGCGCGGTCCCGATCGCGACCAGCACGTGCCAGCCGCCGCCCAGCGCCGAACCCACCGATTCGCCGAAGCCCTTCCCCCCGGCCGCCGTCGGCGTCGGGGTCGGCGTGGGGGCCACCGCCTCCCGGTGGACGTCCAGGGTGACGGTCGAGTACGAGGTCCGGGCGGCCAGCTCCTTCTGCTGCTTCTGCAAGGACTCCAGGTCCGCCTCCCGGCGGCTCAACTCGCCCTCCAGCGAGGTGATGTCGCTCAGCGTCTTGGCCTGGGCCATCAGCGCCCGCACCCGGTCCACGCTCGCCTGCTGGGTCTGCACCCGGCTCGCCACGTCCGCGACCTGCTGGGTCAGGTCGTCCGCCTGGCTCTTGCGCGAGACCACCCGGCCCAGGGCGGCCAGCTGGTCCAGGGTCTGCTGGTAGGCGGCGGACGGGATCCGCAGCGTCAACTGGCCGTACTCGTCCGCACCGCCGCCGTTGACCGACTCGCCGCCCACGTAACCGCCCGACGCGGTCGTCAACTCCCGCGCCCTGCCCAGGACCTGCCCGACGTCCTTGGTGGTCAGCGAGAGCTGCGCGGTGTACGAGATCAGCCGGGCGTCCGCGGCCGGAGTGACCCCGGCGGCCGCCGGCGCCCCGGAGGGCTGCCCGCCCGCCGGGGCGGGAGCGGCCGGCGCGGCCGCCCCACCGGCCGCCTTCGCCGGCGCTCCCGCCGAGTCGTTCCGCCCCGATTCCCCGCCGCCGCTCGCACTGCAACCCCCGGCCAGCAGCACCGCGGCGGCCACCGCCACCACCGGCACCCCGGCCCTCGCCCGTCGTCCCATTCCCCGGCCCCTCCCCAAGTCCGCTGGCATTTCCTGCCATTGGACGCAAGAGCCTGCCCGACGGACCCGCCCGGCAGATCGCAGGTCCATCACAGCTCGGCCCCGGGACGGACACGACCCACCGGAGTGCTCCATCCCGCAGGTTCGCCATGACCGGCTCTGTGGCACACGGCTTGTGTGGCCCGCAGGCAGCGCCGCAGAACTCGCTATCTTGGAGTTATGAGCGAGCTGCCGGACTGGATGTACGCGCCCAGAGTCGAGGGTTGGATCGCTGACGACCTCGACCACCTGCCGCAGGCGCCGCGGCACACCGAGCTGATCGACGGAGCCCTGGTCTTCATGATGTCCCCGCAGCGCACTTGGCACAGTTGGGTCGTATCGGGCCTGAACGCGGCGCTGGAAGGCCTCGTGCCGGATGGATTGTGGCCGGAGCGCGAGATCACGATCAAGCTCGACCGCACCAACCGCCCGGAACCAGATGTGATGGTCGTGAGCGCCGAGCCCGACCCCACTCGCACGTGGTACGAGCCGACCGAGGTGGTACTGGTCGTTGAGGTGGTCTCTCCGGAGTCCGCCCAACGCGACCGCGAGGTCAAGTTCCGGAAGTACGCCAAGGCCGGAATTCGGCACTATTGGATCGTCGAGGAGGAGGACGGTCTGCCGGTCGTGCACGTCTACGAGCTGGATCCAGCGGCAAGTGCCTACGCGCCGGCCGGGATCTTCCGGGGCAAGCTGGAGCGGCCGGTGCCGTTCCCGACCGTCATCGATCTCGACAGGTTCGTGTCCCGGCGGAAGCGTGCAGCGGATTGAGGCATCCGTGTAAAGACCTGCGAGACTGCGAGGCATGTCGGATGCACAGGTCGTCGTCGTCGGTGGTGGGATCGCGGGGCTGGCTGCGGCCGCCTTCCTGAGCGGGGCGGCCGGGGGGCCGGCGCGGGCGCGGGTGACACTGCTGGAGGCGTCGGGGCGGGTCGGCGGGAAGTTGTGGGGCGGCGAGGTCGGCGGGGTCCGGGTTGACCTCGGGGCCGAGTCGGTGCTGGCGCGGCGGCCGGAGGCCGTGGAGCTGGCCCGGGCCGTCGGGCTGGGGGCGGAGCTGGAGCCGCCGACCGGCGCCAAGGCGGCGATCTGGACCAGGGGCGCGCTGCGGCCGCTGCCGGGCGGGCAGGTGATGGGCGTCCCGGGCGACCTGGAGGCGCTGGCCGCCTCCGGGGTGCTGAGCGCCGAGGGGCTGGAGCGGGCCCGGCACGAGCGGGCCGGCGAGGTCGGGGCGGACGTCGCGATCGGCCGCTACGTCGCCGACCGGCTCGGCCAGGAGGTGGTGGACCGGCTGGTGGAGCCGCTGCTGGGCGGCGTCTACGCCGGTCGCGCCGAGGAGATCTCGCTGCGCGCCGCCGTGCCGCAGCTGCTGCCGATCGCCCGGAGCGGCGGCTCGCTGGTCGAGGGGGTGCACGCGCTGGCGTCCCGGCCGCAGGTGGTCGGCACCCCGGTGTTCCAGGGGCTGCGCGGCGGCCTCGGCACCCTGCCGGGGGCGGTGGCCGCGGCCTGTGTGAAGGCGGGCGTGGACCTGCGCACCGACACCCCGGTGGAGGAGCTGCGCCGCACCCCCGAGGGCTGGCGGGTGGTGGCCGGCGGCGAGGTGCTGACCGCCGACGCCGTGGTGCTGGCCGTCCCGGCGCCGGCCGCGGCCCGGCTGCTGCGGGCGGACGCCCCGGCGGCGGCCGCCGAGCTGGACGCCGTCGAGTACGCGGGCATGGCCCTGGTGACCCTGGCGTTCCGCCGCGCCGACCTGCCCGAGCCGCCGGCCGGCAGCGGCTTCCTGGTACCGCCGGTGGACGGCCGTCGGATCAAGGCCTCGACCTTCTCCTCCAACAAGTGGGGCTGGCTGCAGCGTTCCGCCCCGGACGCCTTCCTGCTGCGCACCTCGCTGGGCCGCCACCGCGAGGACGAGGTGCTGGAGCTGCCGGACGAGGAGCTGGTGGCCCGCTCGCTGGCGGACCTGGCGGAGGCGGTCGGCCTGACCGCCCGGCCGTACGACACCGTCGTGTCGCGTTTCACGGCGGGCCTGCCGCAGTACCCGGTGGGCCATCCGGACCGGGTGGCCCGGGTGCGGGCGTCGGTGCGGGCGGTGGGCGGCCTGGCGCTGTGCGGCGCCGCGTACGACGGGGTGGGGATCCCGGCCTGCATCGCTTCGGCGGCCGCCGCCGCGGCGGCCGTCGGTGAGCACATCGACGAACGGTTGACCCCGACGACCGGGGACGGTTCCACGGAGAGGACAATGGGCGCATGACTGAGAGCGTTGAGCGGGAGCCCGAGCAGCGGCCCGAGAAGAAGAAGGCGCGCGACCTGAACCAGGTCATCCGCTACACCATGTGGTCGGTGTTCAAGCTCAAGGGCGCCCTGCCCGAGGACCGCACCGCCCTCGCCGCCGAGGTGGACGAGCTGTTCGCGCAGCTGGACGCCAAGGACGTGACGATCCGCGGCACCTACGACGTCTCCGGGCTGCGCGCGGACGCCGACCTGATGGTCTGGTGGCACGCCGAGGACTCGGACGACCTCCAGGAGGCGTACAACCGCTTCCGCCGCACCGGCCTGGGCCGCCAGCTGGAGCCGGTCTGGTCGAACATGGCCCTGCACCGCCCGGCCGAGTTCAACAAGTCGCACATCCCGGCCTTCCTGGCCGACGAGCGCCCGCGCGACTACGTCTGCGTCTACCCGTTCGTCCGCTCCTACGAGTGGTACCTGCTGCCGGACGCCGAGCGGCGCGCGATGCTCGCCGAGCACGGCCAGATGGCCCGCGGCTACCCGGACGTGCGGGCCAACACGGTGGCCTCGTTCGCGCTCGGCGACTACGAGTGGCTGCTCGCCTTCGAGGCGGACGAGCTGCACCGGATCGTCGACCTGATGCGCGACCTGCGTCCCTCCCGGGCCCGGCTGCACGTCCGCGAGGAGGTGCCGTTCTTCACCGGCCGCCGCAAGCCGGTGAGCGAGCTGCTGAACGGCCTGGCCTGACCCGCGTCGCACCGGAGGCCGGCTCCCCCCCCGCTGGGGTGGGAGCCGGCCTCCGGCCGTTCGTCAGGGGCGCGGCCCCGCGAACTCCCGCAGGACGGCGTTGTAGCGGGTGCCGAGGTCGACCCGGGTGACGTCGGAGAAGCGGAACTTCATCGGCTCCGGGCGCCAGCGCGCCTCGGGGTCGACCTCGTGCAGCCGCAGCGAGGCGGGGCGCACGGCGGTGACGGCGCCGACCCAGCAGGAGTCCGGGGCGTTCCGCTCGGTGTGCAGCGCGATCAGGCCGTACTCCGCACAGGCGGTGGCGAGCAGCCCCGGCAGGTCGTCCAGCGGCAGTTCGGCGCCCGGCGGCCGGACGGGCCACCGGCCCCGGCGGCGCAGCACCCGCACGGTCAGGGTGTCGGGGCCGCCGAGGTCGCGGACCTTGCGCAGGTCGGTGGTGCGCACGGCCGTCCAGCCGTCGAGGTGGTGGTCGGTGCACGCGGCGAGCAGCGTCCAGACCGGGCCGGTGCCGAGGACGAAGCCCTCCAGCTCGTCCGCTCCGGGGATCGAGCGGCGCAGCCGGACCGGCCGGCCTTCGCGGTGGGCGCGGTCGAGCGCGGCGCGGTGGTGGTCGTCCATGGGGCGGAGTCTGCCCCGGTCAGGGCCGTCGGCGCAGCCGGTTTTCAGCCGCGGTGCGGGCGCAGGGCGGCGCGCAGCCGGGCGTCGGGGAGCACGGCGGGGCCGTTCATGGCGACGGCGGTGAGCAGTTCGCGCTCCTCGTCGTCGGCGAGGCCGTGCTGGCGGGCCGGGCGGACCTCGCGCAGCACCTCCTGGCCGATCGGGGAGGCCCAGCGGGTGTACGGGTAGACGTCGACCCGGGCCATCAGCAGGGTGCCCGCGGTGAGCACCAGCGGCAGCGAGAACCAGGCGATCGGGGCGAGGGTGTCACCGCCGGTGAAGCCGCTGAGCGAGACCGCGGCGGCGAGCAGCACCACCGTCAGCAGCATCGCGTGCCGGACCTGGCGCACCACCACCACGGTGTTGCGCTGGACCAGGGCCGGGGTGGCCAGGCCGGCCAGCGCCAGCCGGGCGCCGATCTCCAGCACGGTGGGGTGCTCGCCCATCGCCCGGCGCAGCTCGTCGGTGCGGCACTGGCCCTCGGGGCCGACGGTGGCGACGACCGCCCGTTCCAGCCGGCTGCGGCCCCTGGGGTCGACCACGGTGGTCCAGCCGGTGTGGGCGAGGTGCAGGCGGCCGCGGCCGGCCATCAGGACGAGGGCGAGCTCCACCACCCGGTCCGGGCCGCCGGCCAGGTAGGCCGTCTCGTACAGTCCGATGCCGACGGCTTCCGGCGGGCGCCGCCCGTCCTGGTCGGCGAGGGCATCGGCGGTGGCGGTCATCCGCACCAGCCGGAGGCAGGACAGCACCGCCGCGACACAGGCCGGTATCAGGAACAGCAACCACATGGGCTTGTTCTATGCCTGGGGCCCCGGCGTGGGGAACGGCTTCCCGGGGCGCGATACCGAACTGTGACGTCAGGAGCCGCCGCAGCTGCTCCCGCAACTGGACGAGGAGCCGCAGCTGGAGGACGAACCGCAGCTCGACGAGGAGCCGCAGCTGGAGTGCGAGGAGCCGCCGCACGAGGAGTGGTGGTGGGTGGAGCCGGAGTCGGAGGAGCCGCAGGAGGCGGTGGAGGCGGCGCCGCAGGAGGACCCGCCGCAGGAGGACCCGCCGGACGAGGAGGTACCGGACGAGGATCCGCCCGAGGAGAAGAAGGAGGAGGACGAGGCCGCCTGGGCCTGTCGTACCGCCTCGTCCTCGGCCGCCGCGGCCAGCATCGCGGCCTCCAGCTCCTGGTCGTCCAGCGCGGCCGCGGCCAGTCCGCCGAGGGCGACCGCGCCCAGCATCGCGCCGCCCGTCAGCCGGGGGGAGACGCCGGAGCCGGGCGTCCACGGGGTGCTGCCCTGCATCAGCGCGAGCTGGCGGTGCCCGGCCGGGGTGACCCGGCCGTCGGCGGGGAGGGTGGCGAGCAGGGCGACGGCGCCGAGGAGCAGCAAGAGGCCCGGGTACCAGAGGTTGGGCCGGTCGTGGAGGGCGTCGTTGTCGTCCAGCAGCAGGGCGAGCCCGGCGAAGACCACGACGTCGAGCATCGCCAGCCAGAGCAGCCGCCGTGCGACGCGGGCCCGGTGCAGCCGTTCCGGGCGGCGCATCAGGCCGCGGTCGGCGAGCCGGTCGCCGATCTCCTGGACGGCGGCGGAGCGCATCACCGTGCGGCGCAGGGTGCCGAGTTCCAGGCTGCCGGTCGAGCCGACGGCGTCGTGCACGGCCTGGTCGACCGCGTCGTACGGGCGGGCGCCGGTGAGGGTGACCAGTCCGGTGCGGTTGATCACGACCTGTTCGCCGAGGTGCATCCGGACCAGCGCGGTGTCGAAGACCCGGCCCGGGCCGCCTGCCAGGAAGGCGGTGTCCAGCAGCGGCAGGCCGCGGCCGGGCAGGCCCTGCGGGTGGGGCACGTGGCGGACCCGCTGCCTGGCCTGGGAGGCGTACAGCGCGGCCGCGACCAGCAGGAGGGCCGGGATCAGGAAGTAGCTGTTGTGCCACATGGGCGGTTCCCCCGATTGAGACGTCGGATCAGTGGCCGCGCAGGGCCCGGCGCAGCCTGGCGAGCGGGCCGGGCGGCGGTTGGGGCGCCGGGTGGAGCCACTGCTCCAGGGCGCGGCGGTGGTCGGCGGCGGACGGGCCGCCGTCGGTGAGCACCCACGCGGCGAAGGCCCGGGCGTCGGCGTGGTAGCCGCCGGTCTGCGGGTGGGTGCGGGCGTAGGCGAGGAAGAGCGGCCCGTACCGTGCCCCGAGCAGGCGGGGCAGGTCGGGGGCGACCTTCGCGGTGGTGTCGCGCCGCTTGGCGGCGAGGCCGGTGGACTGGGCGCGGACCTGGTCCGGGTCGAAGCCCGGCGGGACGGGCCCGCCGGCCACCAGGGCGGCCAGCAGTTCCGTCTGGCGCCGGGCCAGGAGCTCCCGGGGGGTGCCGGTCGCGTCCTCGGCGCCGGCGCCCTCCTTCGGCTCGACGGGGTTCAGGTCGGGCGTCATCGGGTGCTCCCCTCCAGCACCCGACGGATGGCGTCCAGTTCACCGGCCAGTTCGGAGGGCGGCGGGAAGTCGGCGTCCCGTTCCAGCAGGACGCCGGGCGGTTCGACCCGCGCGCAGAGTTCGGCCAGGACCTCCAGCACCGGTTCGGTGACGGGGTGGGCATGGGTGTCGTGCCACACGCCGTCGACCAGGGTGCCGCCGGCGACGTGCACGTAGGCGAGCGCCTCCAGCGGCAGGCGGTCGAGCTCGGCGGCCGGGTCGGTGCCGAGGTTGACCCGGTTGGTGTGCAGGTTGGCCACGTCGATCAGCAGTCGGACGCCGGTCCGCGCGACGAGTTCGGCGAGGAACTCGCCCTCGGTGAACTCGTCGTCGGGCCAGGCGAGTTGGGCGGCGATGTTCTCCAGGGCGAGCGGCACCGGCAGCTGGTCCTGGGCGATCCGGACGTTCTCGGCGATCACCCGCAGGGAGTCCCGGGTGCGCGGGACGGGCAGCAGGTGGCCGGCCTCCAGGCCGCCGGCCCGGACGAAGGCCAGGTGCTCGGTGACCAGGGGCGAGCCGAGCGCGAGGGCCGTTCCGGCGAGCCTGCCGAGCCGGCCGGGGTCGGGCCGGTCGGCGCCGCCGAGGCCGAGGCCGACGCCGTGCGGGACGACGGTGACGCCGCGTTCGCGCAGGACGGTGAGCGAGGTGGGCAGGTGGTCGGCGCAGACGTTCTCGGCGACCACCTCGACCCAGTCCAGGCCGGGCTGGCGCTCGACCACGGTGTCGATCTCGCTGCGCCAGCCGAGGCCGACGCCGAGCCGGGGCGCGGTGGTGGCCGTCGCGGTGGTCTCCGTCGTGGCGGTGTCCACTGTGGAGGCGGTGGAGCCGGGCAGGTCCAGGGCAGGGGAGGTCATCGGTTCGCCCCCTTCGGAGGGCTGGGTGGGGAGGCCGTCGGGCGGTGCGGGCGTCGTCGCCAGGACCGCGCGGCCGTGTTGCTGAGGATGTCCCCGGGCGGGGTGGCTGCCAAGCCTCACCCGGTCTTCTCAGAGCATTATTTGAGCCTTGCCGTTCAGGTGCGCGAGGATTCCGGCCCGGCGTCCGGGGCGGATCCGCGGACGGACGGCCCGGTGGCGGGGAAATTCGGAGGCGGCGGCGGACGGGCGCGGATAGCGTGCGCATCGATGACTGAGACCGAACTGACGATCCGAGACTTCCGCCCCGCCGACGCCGAGGCGGTGACCGCCGCCCACCGGGCCGGCCGCGAACACCTGGTGATGAGCGCCGAGGCGCTGCTCTGGATGAACTCCCGGACGAATCCCGAGGAGCGCTTCCGCACCTTCGTCGCCGAACTGGACGGCCGGGTGGTCGGCGCGGTGCGCTGCGGACTGGTGCTCGGGACGACGACCACCGGCGTCGGCTACGCCAACGGCAGCGTGCTGCCCGGGTTCCGGCGGCGCGGCGCGGCCACCGCGCTGCTGGCCGCGGCCGAACGGCACCTGAGCGCCCACGGGGTGGCCGAACTGCACACCTGGCTGGACGACGAGCCCGCCGCCCTGGCCTTCGGTGCCGCCCGGGGCTACGAGCCGGGGCGCGAAGCCCACTTCGGCGGGCGGGACCTGGCCCTCCCGCTGCCACAGGCACCGGTGCGGCCGGCCGGCGTCGAGCTGCGCCCGGCCACCGACTGGGCGGACGATCCGCGCCCGCTGTTCCTGGTGGAGGCGGACGCGATCCGGGACGAGCCCGGCGAGGTGGTGATGGACGCCCTGGACTACGAGGAGTGGCTGCGGGGCGACTGGGCCCGGCCGGACCTCGACCTCGGGCTGACGGTGGTCGCCGTGGTGGACGGCGAGCCGGCGGCCTTCACCATGGCGCAGACCGACGGTATGGGCCGCTACTGGTCCGCGTTCACCGCCTGCCGCCGGGAGTTCCGCGGCCGCGGGCTGGCCAAGCTGGCCAAGCTGGAGTCGCTGCGGCTCGCGGCGGCGGCCGGTCACCGCCGCGCGTACACCAGCAACGACGCCACCAACGCGCCGATGCTGGCGGTCAACGCCTGGCTGGGGTACGAGCGCTGCGCGGGGGAGCGGAAGGGGATCAAGCGCCTGGGGTGACCGGGGCGCGGAGATCCGGCCACCCCGATTTGCCGCGAAGGGGGTATTTCCGGCCACGGACGGGGACATGACCAGGGCGCACAGTTCGTGGTCGAGTCTTCCTCCGGGGGATCATATGGAGATCCTGCTCCAGGTGCTGATCGCATCGGTGCCGGCCGTGATCGGCTTCCTCGCGGCCCGTTCCCTCGCCCGCACCAGGCTGTTCCTGCGCTACGGCTTCCTGCGGGCGCTGCTGGCGCCGTACGGGCGGGTGCAGATCGTCATCCCGAGCCTGGAGGTGGCGGAGTTCGCCTTCACCTCGGACGGCTGCCAGTTGACCAGCCGCGGGCCGAAGAACGTGCTGTTCGTGCCGATGGCCGAGGCCAGGGCGATAGCGGAACTGACCGACCTGCTGCGGAAGGTCAACCGCAAGGCGACGATCGAGCTGGTGGTGGCGGGGGCGCAGGACCCGCGGATGCCGACCTTCTCGATCGGCGGGCCGGGCGTCAACTCGTACTCCGGTGGCGTGCTGGACACGGTGTTCCCGGACTTCGCGGTCGAGTACCCGGACGAGGCCCGTGCCCGCTGGGGCGGGATGACCTTCGAGGCGCTGTACAACCCGGCCGGGGAGCTGATCCGCGACCACGGCTTCATCTTCGTCACCCGCACGCCCCGGCAGGCGCCCTGCGTCGTGCTCTGCGGGGTGTTCGCCTTCGGTTCGGCGATGGCGGTGGAGGCCCTGACCTCGGCGAACCGGGGGTCCCCGCTGGCGGCGCTGTTCCGCTCGGGGGAGAAAGGATTCGTCGCGGTGGAGGGGCGGGTGATCGGGCTGGACACGGTGGACGTCACGGTCGAGGTCTGCCGGGTGCTGCCCACCCAGCGGTCCGACGTCCCGTCGGGTTTCCGGGGCGAGGTGTCCACCAGTCGTCCCGAGCCGTGAGACGATTGGTCTCGACCACGTGGTGCGAATCCGGACAGTGCGGGAGGGAACGGGGCACTAACTCCAGCTGTTCGTACAGCTTTTGCCCCATCCCTGACACAACATGGGCATAATCGCGCGCATGACGATCAACCGTGCGAACGTGAGCGCGATTGCCGAGGACCTGTACGTGTGGCTCCCCCCGAAGCGGGGCTGGGGCCTGGCCAACTGCGGCCTGCTGGCCTCGGAGACCACCGCGCTCTGGATCGACACCCCCTACGACCCCTCACTGGCCGGGGAGTTCCTGGCCGCCAGCCGGCGCCTGCTGCCGACCGGGGTCGACATCGACCGGGTGGTCGTCACCCACGCCAACGGCGACCACCTGTGGGGCGCCGGAGTGCTCCCCGACGCCGAGGTGATCGCGACCCGCGAGGCGCTGGAGCACATCCACTGGGAGCCCACCCCCCAGCAGCAGCACGCCCTGCTCACCAACAGCGACCCGGACTCCCCGCTCGGCGGCTACCTCCGCGAGCACTTCGGGGGCTTCGACTGGTCCACCACCGAGCCGGTGCACCCGGACACCGTCTTCACCGGCGAGCTGGAGCTCACGGTCGGCCGCTACCCGGTGCAGATCACCAGCCTGCCCGCCGCCCACACCGGCGGCGACCTGATGGTCCACCTGCCGCACCAGCGCGCCGTGTTCACCGGCGACGTGATCTTCTCCTCGACCCCCGAGCAACCGGGCGACCACCCCTCGCACTGGGCCGGCCCGCTGGAGAACGTCATCGGCGCCTGCGAACGGGCCCTGGACACCGGCGCGGAGATCTTCGTCCCCGGCCACGGCCCGGTGCTCGACCGCGAGGGCGTCCAGGAGCACATCGGCTACCTGGCGTACGTCCGCGAGCGCGCCCACACCCTGCACGCCGCCGGGATACCCGCGCTGGACGCCGCCCGGCGGGTGATCGCCGAGCAGCGCCACCCCGAACTCGGCCTGCCCGAGCGGCTGGTGCTCACCGTCGCGGCCGAGTACCGGCACCTGGACGGCTCCGAACTGCCCGGCATCCTGGACGCCATGGCCCAGGTCGCCGTGGTGGCCCGCGAACTGGCCGAGGACTCGGCCCGGATCCCGCGCCCGCGCCCCGCCCGGAACTGACCGCCCGGAACCGACCGCCGGGGCACCGACCGCCGGGGCCCCGACCCCGGCCGGACCCCGCGCGCACCCGGCACCCGCACCCCGGCACCCGCACCACCGCACCCGCGCGCACCCCGCTCCCGAGCTCCGCCCGGAACCGAACCCCGGGCGCCGGCCCGGGCCGAGCAGCAAGGACACCCGAGGACCCCGATGACGCAGATCGCGCTGATCGCGCTGATCGTCCTGGCGCTGGCCACCACCGCGGCCGCGGTCGTGCTCGCCCGCGGCCGGGCCGCGGCCGTCCGCCGGGCGGTGGCCGCCGAGGCCGCGCTCGGCCAGGGCGCGCAGCAGGCCCGCGCCGCCGAGGCCAAACTCGCCCGCGCGGAACGCCAGCGGGACGAGGCCCAGGAGGCCGTACGGAACGCCGCCGAGCAGACCCGGCGGGCCGAGGAGCACACCCGGGCCGCCGACCAGCGGGGCGCCGCCGCCAACGCCCGGGCCAAGGAGGCGAACGCCGGCATCGGGGAGGCGAACGCCCGCGCCGCGGCCGCCGAGGCCCGGCTGGCCGCCGCGGACCGCGGCGGCGCCGCGCTGCTGGCGGAGATCGGCCACCTCGCCCAGGAGCGGGTCGCCGCCACGGCCGTCCGGCTGACCCACACCAACGCCCCGACGGTCGGCCCGCTGGACCCGCAGGCCGTCGGCCCCGAGGGCGTCCGGGCCCTGCAGTCCGTCCTGGACGCCACCACCGCGGCCCTCGCCGACGAGCGCGAGCGGGTCGACGCCGCCGCCCGGGCCGCCATGCGCGGCGCCACCTCCCGGATCCAGACCCTGCTCTACCAGATCCAGAGCCTGGTCCAGCAGCTCCAGCACGACAACGACGACCCCCGGCTGCTGGAGGTCGACTTCCGCAACGAGGTCGCGCTGCGCCGGATCCAGACCGTCGCCGTGCTCTGCGAGGCCTGGCCGGGCCTGGCCCGGACCGACTCCCCGCTCGCCGAGGTCGTCGTCGGCGCGCTCTCCCGGGTGCCCGGCTACGCCCGGATCAAGGTCGCCAACCACCTGCGCGAGCAGCGGCTGGCCGTGGTCGCCCGGGCCGCCGAGCCGATCGCCATCGCCATCGCCGAACTGCTCGCCAACGCCACCGCCTACTCCCACCCGGAGACCGACGTCCCGGTCACCGTCCAGCAGGGCGGCCGCGGCGCACTGGTGATCGTCGACGACAGCGGCATCGGCATGGACGAGGACCAGCTGCGCCGGGCCCGCCGACTGCTGGCCGGCCCGTCGGACGTGCTGCTCACCGAGCTGGGCAACCCGCCCAAGACCGGCTTCGCGGTGGTCGGCAAGCTGGCCCGCCAGTACGGCTTCACCTGCCACATCGAGCCCTCGCCGTACGGCGGCATGCGGACCCTCCTGCGCATCCCGGCCGCGCTGGTGACCACGGTGGACGACGAGCAGCCGCTGTCCGTGCTCACCCCGCTGCCGCTGCGGGCCGGCAGCGGCCCGGCACCGGCGCCCACCGTCGCGGCCGTCCCGCCGATGCGCGACGCCGACGAGCAGGCCCCGCCGGTGCTCGCCGACCGCCACAACCAGCCCGGCCCGCACCCGGCGCCGGCCATCCACGTGGTCCCCGACCCGGACACCGCCGCCACCCCCGACGGGGACGGCAGCGGCCTGCCCAGCCGACGGCGGCGGCGTCCGCGCACCGGCGAGGAACCGGGGGCGGCGCCCGGCGCACCGTCCGCCGGGACGGCGGGAGGGCCGGGGGAGCAGCCCGCACCGTACGTCCGCACCCCCGAGCGGGCCGCCGCCCACTGGCAGGCCCTGCAGCGCGGCACCGACTCCGGCCGGGCCGCGGCGGCACAGGCCGCCCCGGGCAGCGCCTCACCCGAAGACAGCGCGATCACCCGGAACGGCGTCGCCGGTGGCGACACCACCGGTCCGACAGACATAGAAGGAGTCGAGCATTGACATCCTCCCCGGCTGAGGCCGGGAGATTCCGGCCGCACCTGCTGCGCGGGGCTCCTGCCCCGTACGGCCGGCGTTCCGGCGGGTTCCCCGTTCGACGGGCCGTGCCCGGCGTGGGATCGCCACGTCGGGTCTCACCGGCCCTCCGGGGGCGTTTAGCCTGTCCGCCTGCCCGGCGGCCAGGATGTTGCGAGCGGCGTTGAGGTCACGGTCATGCAGCACACCACATGCGCGGCAGGACCACGCGCGGATCGCGAGGGGCTTGGGACCGTCACGGTGCCCACACTCCGAGCAGAGCTGAGAGGACGGGAACGTGCGGTGCACGATCCCGACCGTGCGCCCGCGCCGTGCGGCTTTCTCTTCGAGCAGTCGGCGGAAGGTGGCCCATCCGGCATCGTGGACGGATTTGGCCAGGCGGCCTCGGGCGAGGCCGTGTACGTTCAGATCCTCCAGGTACACCGCTTGGGTTTCGCGGATGATCCTGGTGGTCTGTTTGTGCAGCCAGTCCCTGCGGGTGTCGGCCACCTTGGCGTGTGCCTTGGCGACCTTGCGGCGGGCCTTGGCCCGGTTCTTCGACCCCTTGGCCTTACGGGACAGCTCCCGCTGCGCGGCCTTCAACCGCTTCTCGGCCTTACGCAGGAAGCGCGGATTGTCGATCACGCTGCCGTCGGAGAGCACGGCATAGGTGGTCAGCCCGAGGTCGATGCCGAGCTCGGCATCGACCTCGGGCAGGTGGCACGGCTCCACGTCCACGACGAAGCTCGCGTGGTAGCGCCCAGCCGGGTCCAGCACGATCGTCACCGACGACGGGTCGGCGGGCAGCGCCCGCGACCACTTCACCCGCACATCGCCGATCTTCGCCAGGTTCAGCTTCCCGTTGGACCGGACGCGGAAGCCGTTGCGGGTGAACCGCAGCGACTGCCGGGCGTCACGCTTCGACTTGAACCGAGGCAGGCCGACCGGTCGGCCCTCCCGCTTGCGGGCCACCGAGTCGAAGAAGTTCCGGTAGGCCGTGTCCAGATCCCGGAGGGACTGGATCAACGGATCCACGCCCACCGAGGCGAGCCACGCCCGCTCCGGAGTCTTCTTCGCCGCTGTGATGACCTGCTTCTGCAAGTCCGTGGCCTTCGGGTACGGCAGGCCGTCCTTCCAGGCGTCCCTCCGTGTCGCGAGGGCGTCGTTGTACACCACCCGCGCGCACCCGAACGTCCGTGCCAGAGCCACGCGCTGACTCGCTGTCGGATAGGCGCGATAGGAGTACCTCAGATGCACACGATCAACCTAGCCGGAGCCACCGACAACGGCTCCTACCCACATGCCTTGAGCCCGCACGCCGCTGTGCGGCAGGGCGGAACGGCCCCCATTTCCCCCGGCCGACGCCGGGAGCACCCTGGGAGTACAAAAGTGAGCAGCTCGCCCAGCCCGACCGCCACCGAAGAGATCTCCTGGGTGCTGAACCCGCTGCTGGAGCTCCCGGGGGTGCTGCACGCGGTGGTCGCCACCGGTGACGGCCTCGTCGAGGCCGCCTCCGACGGCCTCGGCCGGGCCTCCGCCGAGCGGGTCGCCGCGATGACCGCCACCGTGCACGCCGCGGCCCGCGCCTTCACCACCGCCTTCACCGACGTCGAGCGGCCGCGGCTGGCCCAGACCGTGGTGGAGTCCGACCTCGGCTACGCCATCGTGGTCCCCGCCGGGGAGAACACCTCGCTCGCCGTGTTCACCGCCCCGGACGCCCAACTCGGCAACGTGGCCTACCAGATGCAGCTCCAGGTCGCCGCCCTCGGCCGGGCCCTGGCCAGCCCGCCCCGGCAGCAGGAGGCCGGCGCGCAGGGCACCCCGACCGGGTCATGAGCGCCGTCCCCCGCAGGCGGATGGTGCCCGCCTACCTGGCCACCGGCGGCCGCAGCCGCCCCGGCACCGACGGCTTCGAGCGGCTGACCGTCCTGTTCGCGGACCGCGCCGAACCGCCCGGCGACCTCGACCCCGAGCACCGCCGGCTCTGGGAGCTGCTGCGCCCCGGCGCGCTGACCGTGGTGGAGGCCGCCGCGCACCTGCGCCTGCCGGTCAGCGCCACCGTCTTCCTGGCGGCCGACCTGGTCGAGGCGGGCTGCCTGCGCGCCCGCGCGCCGATCCCGCGCGCCCAGCAGACCGACCGCTCCATCGTCGAGAGGCTCCTCGTTGGACTCCGTGCGCTCCGGTGACCCCGGCAGCGGCCCCGGCCCCGGCCAGGACCTCCCGGCCGCAGGGCCGAGCCGGGTGGGCTACCTGCCCGACCGGGACCAGCTGCTGATGAAACTGGTGGTCGCCGGCCCGTTCGGGGTCGGCAAGACCACGCTCATCCGCACCCTCTCCGAGATCGCCACCCTGCACACCGAGGAGGCGATGACCGAGACCGGGCGGCCGGTGGACGACCTGGCGGGCCTGCCGGAGAAGACCACCACCACCGTCGCGGTGGACTTCGGCCGGCTCACCCTGCCCGGCAACACGGTGCTCTACATGTTCGGGACCCCCGGCCAGCGCCGCTTCTTCCCGCTCTGGCAGGACATCGCCCGCGGCGCCCTGGGCGCGCTGGTGCTCGCCGACACCCGCCGACTGGCCGACTCCTTCGAGATCATGGACATGGTCGAGGAGCAGGGCCTGCCGTACGCCGTCGCCGTCAACACCTTCCCGGACTCCCCGGAGCACCCGCCCGAGGTGCTGCGCGCCCACCTGGACCTGCACGCCGCGACCCCGCTGCTGCTGTGCGACGCGCGCGAGCGCGGCAGCAGCCTCGACGCGCTGATCGCCCTGGCCGAGCACGTCCTGGAGACCCTGCCCGCCACCGCCACCGCCACCGATCCCCAGGAACGCCCGTGACCGTCGAGACCCGACCGACCCCGATCTACGGCCCGGTCTTCGCCGCCGACCCCCAGCTGGTGTACGAGCGGCTGCGCCGCCACGGCGCCGTCGCCCCGGTCGAGATCGCCCCCGGCGTCGAGGCCCTGCTGGTCACCGACTACCAGGCCGCCCTGGACCTGCTGCGCGACACCGACACCTTCTCCAAGGACTCCCGCGCCTGGCAGGCGACCGTCCCGCCGGACTCCCCGCTGCTGCCGGTGCTCGGCTACCGCCCCACCGCGCTGTTCAGCGACGGCGCGACGCACGCCCGCTACCGCGCGGTGATCACCGACGGCCTGGCCCTGCTCGAACCGCACCGGTTGCAGCGCCAGGTCGCCGAGGTGGCCCACCAGCTGATCGACCGCTTCGCCGCCGTCGGCAGCGCCGACCTGATCGCCGAGTACGCCCGCCAGCTGCCCGCCTTCGTGCTGACCACCGGGTTCGGCGTGCCGGAGGAGGAGCACGCCGAGGTGGTGGCCGCGATCACCGGGCTGATCGAGTCGGGCGCCCGGGCCGGTGCCGCGTACGGCAAGCTCGTCGCGGTGGTCACCGCGATGGTCGCCGAGCGCCGCGAACGCCCCCGGCACGACCTGGCCTCCTGGTTCGTCACCCACCCGGTCGGGCTGGACGACGACGAGGTGATCCGGCAGATCACCCTGACCATGATCGCCGGGCACGAGCCGACCACCAACCTGATCGGCAACGCCCTGCTGCGGCTGCTCACCGACGCCCGCTACGCCGGCTCGCTGTTCGGCGGCGCGATGACCGCCCACCAGGCGATCGACGAAGTGCTGTGGCACGAGCCGCCGATGGCCAACCTCTCGGCCCACTACCCGCGGTACGACATCACCTTCCACGGGCGCGAGATCGCGGCCGGCTCGCTGGTGCTGGTCTCCTACGCGGCCGCCAACTCCCAGGCGGCGCCGGCCACCGACGGCACCGAGCTGCGCAGCGGGGAGAGCGCCCACCTGGCCTGGGCGGCCGGCCCGCACGCCTGCCCGGCCCGGGACCCGGCCCTGCTGATCGCGATCACCGCCATCGAGCAGCTGACCAGTCGGCTCAGCGACCTCGAACTGGCCACCCCGGCAGGTGAGTTGCTCTGGCGCCGGGCGCCGTCCCCCCCCCCCGGGCGCCCCCTGCGGGCCCGCTGCGCCCCGGGGGCGGTATCGCCGGCGGGACCGCGCCGAGGCCCCGCCCGCCGGAGCGTGCGGGGCCCTCGGCGCCGGCGGTCAGCTCTCCTCGACCGGCCGCAGGGTCAGCGAGATGCTGTTGATGCAGTACCGCTGGTCCGTCGGCGTGCCGTAGCCCTCGCCCTCGAAGACGTGCCCCAGGTGCCCGCCGCACTTGGCGCAGCGCACCTCGACCCGGCGCATGCCGAGCGAGGTGTCCTCGATGTACTCGACCCGGTCCCCGGCCAGCGGCGCGTAGTACGAGGGCCAGCCGCAGTGGCTGTCGAACTTGGTCTCGGAGCTGAACAGCTCCGTCCCGCAGGCCCGGCAGGCGTACACGCCGACCGTCCTGGTGTCGGTGTACTCGCCGACGAAGGGCCGCTCGGTGCCCGCCTCGCGGAGCACGTGGTACTCCTCGGGGCTGAGCTGGGCGCGCCACTCGGCCTCGGACTTCTGGATCTCGTAGCTCATCACGACTCCCGCTCGGCGTACGTCAGACGTTGGAAGCAACGTTCGCGAGGTGCTTGAGAATTTCGGGCCCCAGGTTGGTGACGTCGCCGGCGCCCATGGTGAGCAGCAGGTCGCCCGGGCGGGCCAGGCCGGCCAGCAGGGCGGGGGCGGCGGCGAAGTCGTGCTCGGGGGTGACGTCGGCGCCGGCCCGGCGGGCGGCGTCGAGGATCAGCTCGCTGGTGACCCCGGGGATCGGGTCCTCGCGGGCCGGGTAGATGTCCAGCACCACCGAGGCGTCGGCCAGCGCCAGCGCCCGGCCCATCTCCTCGGCGAGCTGCTGGGTGCGGCTGAACAGGTGCGGCTGGAAGACCACCAGGACGCGGCCGTCGCCCTCCAGGCCCTCCCGGATCGCCTCCAGGTCGGCGGTCATCTCGGTCGGGTGGTGGGCGTAGGAGTCGATCACCTGGACGCTGGCCGCCTCGCCCTTGAGCTGGAGCCGGCGGCGCACGCCGGTGTAGGCGCCGAGCGCCTTGGCGAGGTCGGCGGCCGGGACGCCCAGCGCGACGCCGGCGGCCAGCGCGGCCACCGCGTTGTGGGCGTAGTGCCGACCGGGCACCGAGACGGTGAAGGTCAGCTCCTCGCCGTCCAGCAGGACGGTGACCTCGCTGGTCATGCCGTGGGCGACCACCGACAGGACGCGCAGGTCGGCGTCCTCGGCGGCACCGACGGTGACCACGTGGAGGCCCTCGCGGGCGGCCACCCGGGAGGTCAGTTCGCGGGCGCCGTCGTGGTCGGCGGAGACGACCAGGGTGCCGCCGGGGGTGATCCGGCCGACGAAGGTCTCGAAGGACTCGTAGATCTCGTCGATCGAGGCGTAGTTGGCGTGGTGGTCCAGCTCCACGTTGAGCACGATCGCCACCTCGGGCGCGTACTTGTGGAAGCTGCGGTCGCTCTCGTCGGCCTCGGCGACGAAGATCTCGCCGACGCCGTGCCGGGCGTTGGAGCCGGGCGCGTCCAGGTCGCCGCCGATCGCGTAGGACGGCTCCAGGCCCAGCTCGCCGAGGGCGACGGCGAGCATGCTGGTGGTGGTGGTCTTGCCGTGGGTGCCGGCCACCGCCAGCGCCCGGCGGCCGCCCATCAGCGCGGCCAGCGCGTCGGAGCGGTGCACCACCGGGATGCCGCGCTCGCGGGCGGCGACCAGCTCGGGGTTGTCGGCGCGGATCGCGCTGGAGACCACGATGCTGCTGGCGCCGTCCGGCACGTGCTCGGCGGCGTGGCCGACGTGCACGGTGGCGCCGAGGGCGCGCAGCGCGAGGACGGTCTCGGACTCCTTGGAGTCACTGCCGGAGACGCTGGCACCGCGCACCGCGAGGATCTTCGCCAGGCCGGACATCCCGGCGCCGCCGATGCCGATGAAGTGCGGGGCGTGCAGGTCGTGCGCGGCGTCGTTCAAGGCGTGGCTCCGTACGGGCGGGATCTGGTGGGCAGGCGGCCGGGGTGCGAATCGTCCTCGCGGGCGGACCGCAAGGACGATTCTGCACCACCGGCGGGCGGAGTCAGGAGTCGCTGGCGAAGAGCCTGAGCACCGGCACCCCCACCTTGTGGCGGGCCTGGGAGGCCCAGTCGCGGTGGAAGAACTCCTCCACGAAGTGCGGCGAGGTGAGCACCACCACCTCGTCCGCCTCCTGTTCGCGGACCACGGCGCGCAGCCGGTCCAGCGGTTTCTCCTCGACCAGCTCGCCGACCGCCTCGGCCCCGGCACGGCGCAGGTGGCGCAGGCTGTGCTCCAGCGATTCGCCGGCCACGGTCGGGCCGCCCGCGGACTCGTCGTGCTCGTGCACCACCTTGTCGAGGTGGCCGAGGGCGACGTCGTCGAGCGCCCGCAGCAACTCGTCCTGCTTGCCGCGCGGCTGCATCAGGACGACGAAGGACACCTTCTCGTCGCTGTGGAGCGTGGTGACGAGCTCCACGTCCGCGTCCGAGAGCGCCTTTTCGATCATCAGTACCGTCTTGAACACGTGAGTCCCTTCCAGTGGCCGGCCCCCGGGCCCCGGCATCGCATAACGGGATCACGATCGGGGGGTCACGGGGTCATCCGAACCCAGGTGACGCAGGTAGCGGGTGAAGAGGAATCCTTTCTGCTCGATCAATGAGACCAGCCGCATCCGCTGCACGTCCGGCATTTCCGCATCGCGGACGATGCGCGGCGCGTCGCCGCCGGTGACCAGCGGGGCCAGCGACAGGCACAGCTCGTCCAGCAGTCCCGCCGCCGCCAGCTGCCCCAGCAGGCGGGGGCCGCCCTCGGTCAGCAGCCGCGTCCAGCCCCGCTCCACCAGGGCCGCCACGCCCGCCCGCAGGTCCACCGAGCCCTGCCCGGCGAGCACCAGGTCGGCCACCCCGGCGACCGCCCGGCGGCGCTCCTGCGGGGCGTCCTCGACGGTGATCACCACCGTCCTGACCAGCGGTTCCGTGAACAGCGGCGCGGTGAGGTCGAGGTCCAGCGAGCGGCTCACGATCGCGATCGCCGGGGCCGGGGACTGCCCCGCCGCGGCCCGCGCGGCCGCGAAGTCCGCCCGGGCCCGGGCCGGCCGGTAGCCCTCCGCCCGGACCGTCTCGGCGCCCACCAGCACCACGTCCGACAGCGCCCGCAGCACACCGAAGATCCGCTTGTCGGCGTCCCCGGAGAGGCCCTCGGAGAGGCCGTCGAGCCGCGCACCGCCGTCCAGCCCCGCCACCATGTTGGCCCGCAGCCACGGGCGCCCCCGATTCACCTGGTCGGGGTACGCGTAGACGGCGGCGAGCGATTCCAGGTCGGACGGATCGGCGACCGGAGCGCCCAGCGGGCTGATCAACTGTTGCATGTCCCCAGTCTTCCACCGCGGGGCCGGCCGGGGCCGGGAGCGGGTTCGGAGGGCGCGGGCACCAGGCGTACCCTCTACTAACGTGCCCGCAGCCTCCCGCCCCGCCCCCGCGACCGAGTCGATAGCCGCCGAGAGCCCGGCCGGCGCCCCGATCGCACTCACCGAACGCCGCCCCGTCGTGCCCGCCGAGCGGCTGGTCGCCGAGATGGTCCCGCCGCCCCGGTTCGCCGACGTGAGCT
The DNA here is from genome assembly GCF_042786665.1 of Kitasatospora sp. NPDC059146. NCBI lineage: Bacteria > Bacillati > Actinomycetota > Actinomycetes > Kitasatosporales > Streptomycetaceae > Kitasatospora > Kitasatospora sp. NPDC059146. Next base: position 25,392 of record NZ_JBHZCY010000004.1, read on the forward strand.
TCGGGACGTACATCCCGGACCCGAACCAGCCCAGCCAGTACGAGGCCGTCCAGGTCCTGGAGCAGTTCGCGGCCACCCTCGGAGGGGGAAACGGTTCCGCGCCCAAGCGCAGCTGGTTCCGCCGCTCCGCCCCCGCGCCCACCGGCCCGGCCGGGGTCTACCTCGACGGCGGCTACGGCGTCGGCAAGACCCACCTGCTCGCCTCGCTCTGGCACGCCGCCCCCGGCCCCAAGGCCTTCGGCACCTTCGTCGAGCTGACCAACCTGGTCGGCGCGCTCGGCTTCCAGCAGGCCGTCCGGACCCTCTCCGGGCACACCCTGCTCTGCATCGACGAGTTCGAACTGGACGACCCGGGCGACACCGTGCTGGTCTCCACGCTGCTCGGCCGGCTGGTCGAGAACGGCGTCAAGCTGTGCGCCACCTCGAACACCCTGCCGGAGAAGCTCGGCGAGGGCCGCTTCGCCGCCGCCGACTTCCTGCGCGAGATCCAGGGCCTGTCCGCCCACTTCCGCCCGATGCGGATCGACGGCCAGGACTACCGCCACCGCGGCCTGCCCGACGCCCCGCCGCCGTACCCCGACGACACCGTCGAGGCCGTCGCCGCCCGCACCCCCGGGGCCTCGCTGGACGACTTCGACGCCCTGCTCGCCCACCTCTCCGCCGTCCACCCCAGCCGCTACGGCGCGCTGCTGGACGACGTCAGCGCGGTCTGCCTGCGCGGCGTGCACCAGGTCGACGACCAGTCCACCGCGCTGCGCCTGGTCGTCCTCGCCGACCGGATGTACGACCGCGAGCTGCCCGTCACCGCCTCCGGCCTGCCCTTCGACCAGGTCTTCCCGGAGGACATGCTGCGCGGCGGCTACCGCAAGAAGTACCTCCGCGCCGTCTCCCGCCTGGTCGCCCTGGCCCGCGACAGCGAGAAGCTGGGGTGAACGCCCGCCGCCCGGGCGGTTGATCGGAACGGCGTCGGTTGTCGGTGGGGCGCCGTACGGTGGAGGCGTGCGTCCCATCACGAGTATTGAGCGGTCCGTGGCGCCCTTCGAGGTCGTCAGTCCCTTCCAGCCCAACGGTGACCAGCCGGCGGCGATCGCCGACCTGGAACGGCGGATCAGGGCGGGGGAGAAGGACGTCGTCCTGCTCGGCGCCACCGGCACCGGCAAGTCGGCCACCACGGCCTGGATGATCGAGAAGCTGCAGCGCCCCACCCTGGTGATGGCGCCGAACAAGACGTTGGCCGCGCAGCTGGCGAACGAGTTCCGCGAGCTGCTGCCGAACAACGCGGTCGAGTACTTCGTCTCGTACTACGACTACTACCAGCCGGAGGCGTACGTCCCGCAGACGGACACCTACATCGAGAAGGACTCCTCGATCAACGAGGAGGTCGAGCGGCTGCGGCACTCGGCGACCAACTCGCTGCTCACCCGTCGCGACGTGATCGTGGTCGCCTCGGTCTCCTGCATCTACGGCCTCGGCACCCCGCAGGAGTACGTGGACCGGATGGTCCCGCTCAAGGTCGGCCAGGAGATCGACCGCGACGTGCTGCTGCGCCGCTTCGTCGACATCCAGTACGCCCGCAACGACGTGGCCTTCACCCGCGGCACCTTCCGGGTCCGCGGCGACACCATCGAGATCTTCCCGGTCTACGAGGAGCTCGCCGTCCGGATCGAGATGTTCGGCGACGAGATCGAGTCGCTGTACACCCTGCACCCGCTCACCGGCGAGATCATCAGCCAGGACGAGCAGATCTACGTCTTCCCCGCCTCGCACTACGTGGCCGGCCCCGAGCGGATGGAGCGGGCGGTCACCGGCATCGAGCAGGAGCTGGAGCAGACGCTCGGCAGGCTGGAGAAGCAGGGCAAGCTGCTGGAGGCCCAGCGGCTGCGCATGCGCACCACCTACGACATCGAGATGCTGCGTCAGATCGGCACCTGCTCGGGCGTCGAGAACTACTCGATGCACTTCGACGGCCGCGAGCCCGGTTCCCCGCCGAACACCCTGCTGGACTACTTCCCGGAGGACTTCCTCCTGGTCATCGACGAGTCGCACGTCACCGTCCCGCAGATCGGCGCGATGTACGAGGGCGACGCCTCGCGCAAGCGCACGCTGGTCGAGCACGGGTTCCGGCTGCCCTCGGCGATGGACAACCGCCCGCTCAAGTGGGAGGAGTTCCTGGGGCGGATCGGCCAGACGGTGTACCTGTCGGCGACGCCCGGCGCGTACGAGCTGTCGCGCGGCGACGGCCAGGTCGAGCAGATCATCCGCCCGACCGGCCTGATCGACCCCGAGGTGATCGTCAAGCCGACCGAGGGCCAGATCGACGACCTGGTGCACGAGGTCCGCAAGCGGGTCGAGAGGAACGAGCGCGTCCTGGTCACCACGCTGACCAAGAAGATGGCCGAGGACCTCACCGACTACATGCTGGGCCTGGACATCCGGGTCCGGTACCTGCACAGCGACGTGGACACCCTGCGCCGGGTGGAGCTGCTGCGCGAGCTGCGGGCGGGCCGGTACGACGTGCTGGTCGGCATCAACCTGCTGCGCGAGGGCCTGGACCTGCCCGAGGTGTCGCTGGTGGCGATCCTGGACGCGGACAAGGAGGGCTTCCTGCGCTCGGGCACCTCGCTCATCCAGACGATCGGCCGCGCGGCCCGCAACGTCTCCGGCCAGGTGCACATGTACGCGGACCGGATCACCCCGTCGATGGAGAAGGCGATCGACGAGACCAACCGGCGCCGGGCCGTGCAGCAGGCCTACAACAAGGAGCACGGGATCGACCCGCAGCCGTTGCGGAAGAAGATCGGCGACATCCTGGACACCCTCGCCCGCGAGGACGTGGACACCGACGAGCTGCTCTCCAGCGGCTACCGGGGCCAGGGCAAGGGCAAGGCCCCGGTGCCGGCGCTGGGCGCGGAGCGCAAGCCGGCCAAGTCGCTGCCGGCCGCCGAGCTGGCGGAGCTGATCCAGGAGATGACGGACCGGATGCACACGGCCGCCGCGGACCTCCAGTTCGAGGTCGCGGCGCGGCTGCGCGACGAGGTCAAGGAGTTGAAGAAGGAGCTGCGGCAGATGCGCGAGGCCGGTGTGGCCTGAGGCCCGCCGTGCGGGGCTTGGCCGGTTCGGCACCGGTCAAGCCCCGCGGTGTCTCATCCTTGCCACAAACCGGGTAACCCGGAGGAGTCGCGGGTGCCGCAGGCCCTAGGCTGGCCTGCGGCATCGCGCCTCCGGGACGGGGTCGCGGGCCGGTAGCAGAGGGGGCCTCAGCCGGGGGACGGCGACGGGGTGTTCCACCGGGGAGCCGTGCGGCAGCGACCGCGCGGCCGGCAGAGAGGACAACGTCGTGTCGGTGAACCTTGCCAAGGGGCAGCGGGTCAGCCTCCAGAAGGGGGCGGGCGCCGCCCTGACCGTGGTGCGGATGGGGCTGGGCTGGCAGGCCGCGCCCAAGCGGGGCCTGTTCGGCAGCCGGACCAGGAAGATCGACCTGGATGCCTCGGCCCTGCTGTACGCCGAGCGGACCCCGTCCGACGTGGTGTTCTTCCAGCACCTGGAGTCCACCGACGGCTCGGTGCGGCACACCGGGGACAACCTGGAGGGCGGCTCCGGGGACGAGGACGACGAGGCGATCCTGGTCGACCTGCTGCACGTGCCGCCGCACATCACCCAGGTGGTGTTCACGGTCAGCTCGTACACCGGGCAGACCTTCGCCGAGGTGAGCCAGGCGCACTGCCGGCTGGTGGACGAGGCGACCGGGGTGGAGCTGGCCCGGTACGAGCTGGCGGGCGGCGGGCCGCACACCGGGCAGATCATGGCGAAGGTGGTCCGGGACGGCAACGGCGGCTGGGAGATGCAGGCGATCGGCGCCCCGGCGAAGGGGCGGACCTTCCAGGACCTGCTGCCGGCGATCGAGCCCTTCCTCTGACGGTTCTTTACCTTCTTTACCTTTCCTTGCCCGTCCTGTTACTCTCGATGGCAGCGGAGGGGAGTATTCCTCGACAGCCGACCCCGTCATCACGGATGCCCGTCGCGGCATCCCGGGGCGCTGGCCCGACGGGCGGAAGAGACCTCCGGCAGTGACGATGACTGTCTCGCCTACCTGCCGGAGGAGCAGTAGTGGACGTTTCCGTAACCATGTGGGTCACCACGATCGGTGTGCTGATCGCACTGATCGTGGCGGACTTCTTCATCGGGGGGCGCAAGCCGCACGAGGTCTCGATCAAGGAGGCCGGGATCTGGACGGCCGTCTGGGTCGTGCTGGCGCTGCTCTTCGGCGGTTTCCTCTGGTGGCACTCCGGGGCGCAGCCGGCCGGTGAGTTCTTCGCCGGGTACATCACCGAGAAGTCGCTCAGTGTCGACAACCTCTTCGTGTTCATCCTGATCATGGGCAAGTTCGCGGTGCCCAGGATCTACCAGCAGCGCGTGCTGATGTTCGGCGTGATCATCGCGCTGGTGCTGCGGGCGGTGTTCATCGCCGGCGGTGCGGCGCTGGTGACCCAGTTCTCCTGGGTGTTCTTCATCTTCGGCGCCTTCCTGATCTGGACGGCCTGGAAGCTGATCAAGGAGGCCCGGGCCGAGGAGGAGGACGAGGAGTTCGAGGAGAACCGGCTGCTCAAGTCGATCACCCGGCGCTTCCCGTCCACCGACGACTACCGCGGCACCAAGCTGTTCGTCCGGGAGAACGGCCGCCGGCTGATCACCCCGATGCTGATCGTGATGCTGGCGATCGGCACCACGGACGTGCTGTTCGCGCTGGACTCGATCCCGGCCATCTTCGGCCTCACCCAGGACCCGTACGTGGTCTTCACCGCCAACGCCTTCGCCCTGATGGGGCTGCGCCAGCTGTACTTCCTGATCGGCGGGCTGCTCAAGAAGCTGGTCCACCTGAGCTACGGCCTGTCGGTGATCCTCGGCTTCATCGGCGTGAAGCTGGTGCTGCACGCCGCCCACGAGGCCGGTGCGAACGTCCCGGAGATCGGCATCCCGTTCTCGCTGGGCTTCATCGTGGTGGTGCTGGCCGTGACCACCGTGACCAGCCTGATGGCCTCGAAGAAGGCCGAGCAGGCCGAGCGGGAGTCCGAGAAGCTGGACGCCTGACCCCGCCCGGGCGGCAACGCGGAGGGGCCCCGCGACGCGCACTGCGGCGCGGGGTCCCGCCGCGTCCGGGGGCGGGCTACCAGCCGCGCTCGCGCCACTCGGCGAGGTGCGGGCGCTCCGCGCCGAGGGTGGTGTCGTTGCCGTGGCCGGGGTAGACCCAGGCCTCGTCGGGCAGGACGTCGAAGACCTTCTCGTTGACGTCCCGGAAGAGGCTGTCGAAGGCCGCCGGGTCGCCCCAGGTGTTGCCGACGCCGCCCGGGAAGAGGCAGTCGCCGGTGAACACGTGCGGGTGGCCCTGGGGGTCGTCGTAGACCAGCACGATCGCGCCCGGGGTGTGCCCGACCAGGTGCCGGACGGTCAGCCCGACCTCGCCGACCCGCAGGGTGTCGCCGTCCGCGAGCCGCAGCCCGGTCGGCACGTCGATGCCCTCGGCGTCGTGCTCCCCGGCGGCGGTGCGGGCGCCGGTGGCGGCGACCACCTCGGCCAGCGCCCCCCAGTGGTCCTGGTGCCGGTGGGTGGTGACGACGGTCGCCAGGGCGTCCCCGACCGTCTCCAGCAGCACCGGGGCGTCGGCGGCCGCGTCGATCAGCAGCTGCTCGTCGGTGGCCCGGCAGCGCAGCAGGTACGCGTTGTTGTCGTACGGGCCCACGGCCACCTTGCTGATGATCAGGTGGGCCAGCTCGCGCACGTCCGGCGGCCCGCCGACCTTGACCGCTCCGTGGTACGTCATCCGTCCGCTCCTCGTCAGGGTCCGACTGAAACTGGGTTCGGGATCATCCTCGCGCCCTCAGCCCAGCGGGGGAAGCGGGGGGAGGGCGGTGTCGGGGGTGCGGGGCAGGTCGGTGCCGGCGGAGCGGCCGGAGAGCCAGGCGAGCAGGGCGCGGACGGGACCGCGGACGGTGAGGGCGGCGCCGCCGGTGCCGATCAGGCCCTTGTCCCCGGTGTCCTCGGCGACCAGCTCGACGGCGGGCAGGTCGGCGCCGGCCAGCCTGGTGGCGAGCTTGCGGAACTCGGTGACGGCGAAGACCTCCGGCCAGTGGGCGGGGGTGTAGCCGCCGTCCAGGTCGACCAGGTGGTACTCCAGCTCGCCGAGGCGCTTCCAGACGAGGTCGCAGGCCGGGAAGACCGCGCCCGAGCGGTGGCGCACCTCGGCGGCCCAGTCCTCGGGGGTCATCAGCGCGACGGCCGCCAGGAAGTGCTCGTGGGACTCGCGCAGGTCGGCGAGCTGGGCCTCCAGCGGGCGGGCGGCGCCCTCCTGGATGCCGTCCTCGCGGGCCTGCTCGCTCGCGTACTGGGGGATGTCGGTGCCGGTGCGGGCACCGGTCAGCAGGTTGACCAGGGAGTCGGCGTTGCGGGCGACGTGGGCGAGTACGTGGCCGCGGGTCCAGCCGGGGAGTGCAGAGGGCTCGGCGAGGGCCTCGGGCGCCAGCCCGGCGACGGTCTCCAGCAGGGCCCGGGTGCCGTCCTCCACCAGGGCCAGGTGCTCGGCGGCGATCGCGGCTGCGGACTGCGGGTCGGTCATCGGATCTGCCTTCTGTACGGGGCGGTGCGTTGCCCGGAGGGGGCTTCGCTCGTTGACCAGCCGACGCTACCGCCCGGTTCCCGGTCCTGAGCAGGGGTTTTTCGGTCCGGGTACGGACGGTCCGGCGGGCGCTGTCACTCGTTCGGGTGGACTCCACTGGACGAAGTCGAGATTCGAACGTCTGAGCTATAGGCTGGCTGCCGCATCCTGGAAGAAGAACACCCCACACACCGCAAGCCCTCTCGTCCGGAGAAAGGCGCCAGAAGCAGTGGCCGACCGCCTCATCGTCCGCGGTGCTCGCGAGCACAACCTCAAGAACGTCTCGCTCGACCTGCCCCGCGACTCCCTCATCGTCTTCACGGGCCTCTCCGGCTCCGGCAAGTCCTCGCTCGCCTTCGACACGATCTTCGCCGAGGGCCAGCGCCGCTACGTCGAGTCGCTGTCCTCCTACGCCCGGCAGTTCCTCGGGCAGATGGACAAGCCCGACGTCGACTTCATCGAAGGCCTCTCCCCGGCCGTCTCGATCGACCAGAAGTCCACCAACCGCAACCCCCGTTCGACCGTCGGCACCATCACCGAGGTCTACGACTACCTGCGCCTGCTGTTCGCCCGGATCGGCAAGCCGCACTGCCCGCACTGCGGCCGCCCGATCGCCAAGCAGTCGCCGCAGGCGATCGTCGACAAGGTGCTGGAGCTCGCCGAGGGCACCCGGTTCCAGGTGCTCAGCCCGGTGGTGCGCGAGCGCAAGGGCGAGTTCGTCGACCTCTTCGCCGACCTCCAGTCCAAGGGCTACTCGCGCGCCCGGGTCGACGGCGAGACGGTCCAGCTCGCCGAGCCGCCGAAGCTCAAGAAGCAGGAGAAGCACACCGTCGAGGTGGTCGTCGACCGCCTGACCGTCAAGGAGAGCGCCAAGCGGCGGCTCACCGACTCGGTGGAGACGGCCCTGCGGCTGTCCGGCGGCATGGTCGTGCTCGACTTCGTCGACCTCCCCGAGGGCGACCCGGAGCGCGAGCGGATGTACTCCGAGCACCTCTACTGCCCGTACGACGACGTGTCGTTCGAGGAGTTGGAGCCGCGCTCGTTCTCCTTCAACTCGCCGTTCGGCGCCTGCCCGGACTGCTCGGGCCTGGGCAACCGGATGGAGGTCGACCCGGAGCTGGTCGTGCCGGACGTCGAGCGCTCGCTCGACGAGGGCGCGATCCACCCGTGGTCGGCCGGGCACGCCAAGGAGTACTTCCAGCGCCTGATCGACGCGCTGGCCGGGGAGCTCGGCTTCCGCACCGACATCCCCTGGGCCGGGCTGCCCGCCCGCGCCAAGAAGGCGCTGATGTACGGGCACAAGCACCAGGTGGAGGTGCGCTACCGCAACCGCTTCGGCCGCGAGCGCTCGTACAGCACCGGCTTCGAGGGCGCCGTCCCGTTCATCCAGCGCCGGCACACCGAGGCGGAGAGCGACAGCAGTCGCGAGCGCTTCGAGGGCTACATGCGCGAAGTGCCCTGCCCGACCTGCCAGGGCACCCGGCTCAAGCCGGTGGTGCTCGCGGTCACCGTCGAGGACAGGTCGATCGCCGACGTCTCCTCGATGTCGATCAGCGACTGCGCCGAGTTCCTGGGCGCGATGAGGCTCAACGACCGGGACAAGCAGATCGCCGAGCGGGTCCTCAAGGAGGTCAACGAGCGGCTGCGCTTCCTGGTCGACGTCGGCCTGGACTACCTCTCGCTGGACCGCGCGGCCGGCACCCTGTCCGGCGGCGAGGCCCAACGCATCCGGCTGGCCACCCAGATCGGCTCCGGCCTGGTCGGCGTGCTGTACGTGCTGGACGAGCCGTCCATCGGCCTGCACCAGCGCGACAACCACCGGCTGATCGAGACGCTGGTGCGGCTGCGCGACATCGGCAACACCCTGATCGTGGTCGAGCACGACGAGGACACCATCAAGACCGCGGACTGGGTGGTGGACATCGGCCCGGGCGCCGGTGAGCACGGCGGCAAGGTGGTGCACTCCGGCGCGTTGAAGGGGCTGCTGGCCAACGAGGAGTCGCTGACCGGGCAGTACCTCTCCGGCAAGAGGTCCATCCCGATCCCGGCGGCCCGCCGCGAGCGGGACAAGAAGCGCCAGCTGACGGTGCACGGCGCCCGCGAGCACAACCTCAAGGACGTCACGGTCGGCTTCCCGCTGGGCACCTTCACGGCGATCACCGGCGTCTCCGGCTCCGGCAAGTCGACGCTGGTCAACGACATCCTCTACACCCACCTCGCCCGGGAGCTGAACGGCGCCCGCAGCGTGCCCGGCCGGCACACCCGGATCACCGGCACCGACCTGGTGGACAAGGTGGTGCACGTCGACCAGTCGCCGATCGGCCGCACCCCGCGCTCCAACCCGGCCACCTACACCGGGGTGTTCGACCACGTCCGCCGGCTCTTCGCGGAGACCCAGGAGGCCAAGGTCCGGGGCTACCTGCCCGGCCGGTTCTCCTTCAACGTCAAGGGCGGCCGCTGCGAGAACTGCACCGGCGACGGCACCATCAAGATCGAGATGAACTTCCTGCCGGACGTCTACGTCCCGTGCGAGGTGTGCCACGGTGCCCGGTACAACCGGGAGACGCTGGAGGTGCACTACAAGGGCAAGTCCATCGCCGAGGTGCTGGACATGCCGATCGAGGAGGGGCTGGCCTTCTTCGAGGCCGTCCCGGCGATCGCCCGCCACCTGCGGACGCTCAACGACGTCGGCCTCGGCTACGTCCGGCTCGGCCAGTCCGCGCCGACGCTCTCCGGTGGCGAGGCGCAGCGCGTCAAGCTCGCCTCCGAGCTGCAGAAGCGCTCCACCGGGCGGACGGTCTACGTGCTGGACGAGCCCACCACCGGCCTGCACTTCGAGGACATCAGCAAGCTGATCAAGGTGCTCAGCGGGCTGGTGGACAAGGGCAACACGGTGATCGTGATCGAGCACAACCTCGATGTGATCAAGACCGCCGACTGGGTCGTGGACATGGGCCCCGAGGGCGGTTCCGGCGGCGGCACGGTGGTCGCCGAGGGCACCCCGGAGCAGATCGCGGCCTTCCCGGAGAGCCACACTGGCAAGTTCCTGCGGGACATCCTGCCGGGCGACTTCGCCGACGCCCCGGTCCCGGCGCCCGCCAGGAAGGCGCCCGCGAAGAAGGCAGCCGCCAAGAAGGCGGCCGCCGCGACGGCCGCCAAGGCCCCGGCGGCCAAGGCGGCCGTCAAGAAGGCCCCGGGCAAGCGGGCCGCCGCGGCCAAGAAGTAGCTCCTGCCCGCCCTGCCGCTCCCGGACGTCCCGCCGCCCCCGGACATCCCGGGAGCGGCGGGGCGGGTGCGGCATAGACTTCCGTGGTCCCTCGCAGCAGCAGCACACCGTAGGAGCGCACCGATGTCCGAGGCCCCCGAGACCAGCCCCGCCACCTCCCGGCGCACCCTGCTCTGCGGAGCCGCGGCCGTGCTGGCGGCCGGCGGCACCGTGGCGGTCACCGGCTGCGGCTCGTCCGCCGGCTCCTCGGACACCGGCGGCGCCGCCAAGGGCCCGGTGGACCTCGGCCCCGCCTCGGCCGTCCCGGAGGGCGGCGGCAAGGTCTTCCGCGAGCAGAAGATCGTCGTCACCCAGCCGACCGCCGGCCAGTACAAGGCGTTCAGCGCCAAGTGCACCCACGCCGGCTGCGTCGTGGACCAGGTCAAGAACCAGCAGATCCAGTGCCCCTGCCACGGCAGCCGGTTCGCCATCGCCGACGGCGCGGTGCAGGACGGCCCGGCCCCCAGCCCGCTGCCCTCCTACGCCGTCACGGTCGAGGGCGGGAACCTCAAGGTCACTCCGAGCTGAAGCAGTTGATCGACGTGCAGCCGAACTCGGTACGGTGGACCCATGGCTGACCCGAGCACCTACCGCCCGGCGCCGGGCGCGATCCCGACCTCCCCGGGCGTCTACAAGTTCCGTGACGCCCACGGCCGGGTCATCTACGTCGGCAAGGCCAAGAGCCTGCGGCCGCGGCTGTCGTCCTACTTCCAGGACCTCGCCGGCCTGCACCCGCGCACCGCGACCATGGTCACCACCGCCGCCTCGGTGGAGTGGACCGTGGTCGCCACCGAGGTCGAGGCGCTCCAGCTGGAGTACTCCTGGATCAAGGAGTTCGACCCCCGGTTCAACGTCAAGTACCGCGACGACAAGAGCTATCCGGAGCTCGCCGTCACCCTCAACGAGGAGTACCCGCGGGTCCAGGTGATGCGCGGGGCGCACAAGAAGGGCGTGCGCTACTTCGGCCCCTACGGGCACGCCTGGGCCATCCGCGAGACCGTCGACCTGCTGCTGCGCGTCTTCCCCGTCCGCACCTGCTCCAACGGCGTGTTCAAGCGCGCCCGGCAGGTCGGCCGCCCCTGCCTGCTCGGCTACATCGGCAAGTGCGCCGCGCCCTGCGTCGGCAAGGTCTCCGCGGACGAACACCGGGCGCTGGCCGAGGACTTCTGCGACTTCATGGCCGGGCGCACCGGCAACTACCTGCGCCGGCTGGAAGAGCAGATGCAGGAGGCCGCGGTCGAGATGGAGTACGAGAAGGCGGCCCGGCTGCGGGACGACATCGGCGCCCTCAAGCGCGCGATGGAGAAGAACGCCATCGTGCTCGCCGACGCCACCGACGCCGACCTGCTGGCCGTGGCCGAGGACGAACTGGAGGCCGCCGTCCAGATCTTCCACGTCCGCGGCGGCCGGGTGCGCGGCCAGCGCGGCTGGGTCACCGACAAGGTCGAGGACGTGGACACCGCCGGCCTGGTGGAGCACGCCCTCCAGCAGCTCTACGGCGGCGCCGGCCCGGACGAGCGCAACGAGTCCGTCCCGCGCGAGGTGCTCGTCCCCGCCCTGCCCGAACCGGCCGCCCCCGTCCGGGAATGGCTCAGCGGACTGCGCGGCAGCCAGGTCGACCTGCGGATCCCGCAGCGCGGCGACAAGAAGGACCTGATGGCCACCGTGCAGCGCAACGCCCAGCACGCGCTGGCCCTGCACAAGACCAAGCGCGCCTCCGACCTCACCACCCGCAGCCGCGCCCTCCAGGAGATCGCCGACGCGCTGGAACTGGACTCCGTCCCGCTGCGGATCGAGTGCTACGACATCTCCCACCTCCAGGGCGAGGACGTGGTCGCCTCCATGGTCGTCTTCGAGGACGGCCTGGCCCGCAAGAGCGAGTACCGGCGCTTCCAGATCAAGGGCTTCGAGGGCCAGGACGACGTCCGCTCGATGCACGAGGTGATCAGCCGCCGCTTCCGCCGCTACCTCCAGGAGCGCGAGCAGACCGGCGAGTGGGCCGTCCCGGAGGAGCCCGACGAGGACCAGCCGGGCGACGGACCGCGCACCGAGGACGGCCGCCCCAAGCGCTTCGCCTACCCGCCGCAGCTGCTGGTGGTCGACGGCGGACAGCCCCAGGTCGCCGCCGCCCAGCGGGCGCTGGAGGAACTCGGCATCGACGACGTCGCGCTGTGCGGCCTCGCCAAGCGCCTGGAGGAGGTCTGGCTGCCCGGCGAGGACGACCCGGTCGTGCTGCCCCGCTCCAGCGAGGGCCTCTACCTGCTCCAGCGGGTCCGCGACGAGGCCCACCGCTTCGCGATCGGCTACCAGCGCGCCAAGCGTTCCAAGCGACTCACCGCCGGGGAACTGGACTCCGTCCCGGGCCTCGGCGAGACTCGCCGCCAGGCGCTGCTCAAGCACTTCGGCTCGCTGAAGAGGCTCCGGGCCGCCACCGTCGACGAACTCTGCGCGGTACCCGGCATCGGGCGCCGCACCGCGGAAACTGTTGCGGCGGCGTTGTCGTCCCGTACACCCGCCGCACCCGCGGTCAACACCGCGACCGGCGAGATCATCGAGGACGGGGCCGACGAGGCCGCCGAGCCGGTGGCCGCAGCACCCCAGACCGCACCATCCCAGGAGACGCCATGACGGCCGACGCCGCCCGTCTGTCGGCGCGCCCCGACCCCGCCGGACTGTCCGGGACGGGGAAGGGCGGCCGTGCCGTGCGCGTTCTCCCCAGCAGAAAGACCGAGAGCGGGGAACCGAAGTGACCGTGTCAGACGTGGCCGAGAACGCACCGGAGCTGGTGATCATCTCCGGCATGTCCGGAGCCGGCCGCTCCACCGCCGCGAAGTGCCTGGAGGACCTGGGCTGGTTCGTGGTGGACAACCTGCCGCCGGCCCTGATCCCGACCATGGTCGACCTGGGCGCCCGTTCCCAGGGCAACGTCGCCCGGATCGGCGTCGTCGTGGACGTCCGCGGCCGCCAGTTCTTCGACGACCTGCTGACCTCGCTGGACGAGCTGGAGAAGCGCGGCGTCCGGCTCCGGGTGGTCTTCCTGGACTCCTCCGACGACGCACTGGTCCGCCGCTTCGAGAGCGTGCGCCGCCCGCACCCGCTGCAGGCCGACGGCCGGATCGTGGACGGCATCGCCCAGGAGCGAGACCTGCTGCGCGACCTGCGCGGCGAGGCCGACCTGGTGATCGACACCTCCAACCTCAACGTGCACCAGCTGCGCGCCAAGCTGGACGCCCAGTTCGCCGACCACGACGAGCCCGAGCTGCGCGCCACCGTGATGTCCTTCGGCTTCAAGTACGGCCTGCCGGTCGACGCCGACCTGGTGGTGGACTGCCGCTTCCTGCCGAACCCGCACTGGGTGCCCGAGCTGCGGGCCCGTACCGGCACCGACTCGGACGTCGCCGACTACGTGTTCCAGCAGCCCGGCGCCAACGAGTTCCTGAACGGCTACGCCGAGCTGCTGCGCATCGTCACCGAGGGTTACCGCAGGGAGGGGAAGCGCTACATGACGCTTGCCGTAGGCTGCACCGGTGGCAAGCACCGTAGCGTCGCCATGTCCGAGCGTCTGACCAAGCGTCTCATCGCCGACGGAGTCGAGACGGTGCTCGTCCACCGTGACATGGGTCGGGAGTAACCGCCGCCTTCCCTGCCGGGCCGCCGGCGGAGCCGGTGGCGGGGCCGAGGAACGCGAGGTGATTGTGGCGGGATACGTGCCCGGGCGACAGCTGCAGAGCAGGACCGCGGAGCGGGCGGCCGGCCCGTCGCCGGGTCGGCCGCGGAGCAGTCCCGCCCGGGCCAATCCGGCCCCCCGGATCACGGCGCTCGGCGGCGGGCAGGGCCTGTCCGCGTCGCTGTCCGCGCTGCGCCGGCTCACCAGCGACCTCACCGCGGTGGTCACCGTCGCCGACGACGGCGGCTCCAGCGGGCGGCTGCGCGAGGAGCTGGGGGTGCTGCCGCCCGGCGACCTGCGCAAGGCGCTGGCCGCGCTGTGCGGGGACGACGACTGGGGCCGCACCTGGTCCGAGGTGATCCAGCAGCGCTTCACCGGCAACGGCGAGCTGGGCGGCCACGCCGTCGGCAACCTGCTGATCGTGGCGCTGTGGGAGAAGCTCGGCGACCCGGTCGCGGCGCTGGACTGGGTCGGCCGGCTGCTGAACGTCCAGGGCCGGGTGCTGCCGATGTCGGCGGTGCCGCTGGACATCGAGGCCACCGTGCGCGGCCACGACCCGGACCGCCCGGCCGAGCTCACCGCCGTCCGCGGCCAGGCCGACGTGGCCGTCACCCCCGGCACCGTGCAGTCGATCCGGCTGCTGCCGGACGGGCCGCCGGCCGTCCCGGAGGCCGTCACGGCGGTCCGGGAGGCGGACTGGGTGGTGCTCGGCCCCGGCTCCTGGTTCACCAGCGTGCTGCCGCACCTGCTGGTGCCCGAGTTGGCCAAGGCGCTGGTGGAGACCCGCGCCCGCCGCCTGCTCACCCTGAACCTGGCCCCGCAGCCCGGGGAGACCGAGGGCTTCACCCCGCAGCGCCACCTGGAGGTCATCGCCGACCACGCTCCCGACCTCGCGGTGGATGCGATCCTGGTGGACGAGCGCGCCGTCACGGGCGGCGCCTTCGGCCAGGCGGACCTGGCCGGACTGGAGAAGGCCGCCGAGCGGATGGGTGCCGCACTGGTGCTCGGCACGGTGGCCCGCACCGACGGCACCCCGCGACACGACCCGGAGCTGTTGGCAGCCGCGTACGACCGGATTTTCCGGACACATGGAAGGATCGGGCCATGGCGATGACTCCAGCGGTGAAGGACGAGATCAGCCGGCTCCCGGTCACCCGGGCCTGCTGTCGCAAGGCTGAGGTGTCGGCGATCCTGCGGTTCGCGGGCGGGCTGCACATCGTGAGCGGCCGCATCGTGATCGAGGCGGAGCTGGACACCGGCGCGGCGGCGCGGCGGCTGCGCAAGGACCTGCTGGAGATCTTCGGGCACTCCTCCGACCTCGTGGTGATGGCGCCCGGCGGCCTGCGGCGCGGCAGCCGCTTCGTCGTCCGGGTGGTCAAGGACGGCGAGCTGCTCGCGCGCCAGACCGGGCTGGTGGACGGCCGCGGCCGGCCGATCCGGGGCCTGCCCCCGGCAGTCGTCTCCGGGGCCACCTGCGACGCCGAGGCCGCCTGGCGCGGGGCCTTCCTGGCGCACGGCTCGCTCACCGAGCCGGGCCGCTCCTCCTCGCTGGAGATCACCTGCCCCGGCTCGGAGGCGGCGCTGGCCCTGGTCGGCGCGGCCCGCCGGCTCGGCATCCCGGCCAAGGCCCGCGAGGTGCGCGGGGTGGACCGGGTGGTCATCCGCGACGGTGACGCGATCGGCGCGCTGCTGACCCGGCTGGGGGCGCACGAGTCGGTGCTCGCCTGGGAGGAGCGCCGGATGCGGCGCGAGGTCCGGGCCACCGCGAACCGGCTCGCCAACTTCGACGACGCCAACCTGCGCCGCTCGGCCCGCGCCGCGGTGGCGGCCGGCGCCCGGGTGCAGCGCGCGCTGGAGATCCTCGGCGAGGAGGTGCCCGAGCACCTGGCGGCGGCCGGCCAGCTGCGGATGCAGCACAAGCAGGCCTCGCTGGAGGAGCTGGGCGCGCTCGCCGACCCGCCGCTGACCAAGGACGCGGTGGCCGGCCGGATCCGCCGCCTGCTGGCGATGGCCGACAAGCGGGCGGCCGAGCTGGGCCTGCCGAGCACCGAGGCCAACCTGACCGACGAGATGGCGCTCAACTGATCGTTCGCGGTCGATGACCGGACCGCCCCGAGTCGAAGGGGCGCGCCGGTGCCGAAAGGGAGAAGCGAGCGAGGGAGAGCCGACCGTCGGCGCCGGGTCAGAGCGCCCCGGAGGCGAGCGGGCGAGTAGCAGCGGCCGGTGTCCGGATTCCGGGCACCGGCCGTCGTCGTGTCCGGGGTCGGACGGGGGTCGGACGGGGATCCGAAATTGGTCAAGACCACTTGACCAGGACCAACGGCCCGGAGGGGCAAGGACGGAGGGCCCCGGAACGCGCCACGCCACGTCTTGCCAGGTGGCGCGATGTGCCCTCCCAGGGTCGGGAGAGGTAGGGTCGTAGGCGGTCGGGGACTTCCCAAATCTCATCCCCGTCGGCTCAGCGCCGGCGTACCTAACGAGGAGATCGGTTCGTGACGATCCGGGTAGGCATCAACGGCTTCGGCCGCATCGGCCGCAACTTCTTCCGCGCCGTCAAGGCCCAGGGCGCGGACATCGAGATCGTCGGTGTCAACGACCTCACCGACACGAAGACCCTGGCTCACCTGCTCAAGTACGACACCACCCTGGGCACCCTCCAGGCCGAGGTCTCGCACACCGAGGACAGCATCACCGTCGACGGCCACACCTTCAAGGTGACCGCCGAGCGTGACCCCGCCAACCTGCCGTGGGCCGCCCTGGGCGTCGACATCGTCGTCGAGTCCACCGGCATCTTCACCAAGGCCGAGGCCGCGAAGAAGCACCTCGCCGCCGGCGCGAAGAAGGTCATCATCTCGGCGCCCGCCACCGACGAGGACGTCACCATCGTCCTGGGTGTCAACGACGAGAAGTACGACGCCGCCAACCACCACATCATCTCTAACGCCTCCTGCACCACGAACTGCGTGGCGCCGATGGCGAAGGTGCTGAACGAGAGCTTCGGCATCGTCAAGGGTCTGATGACCACCGTCCACGCGTTCACCAACGACCAGGTGACCCTGGACTTCCCGCACAAGGACCTGCGCCGTGCTCGTGCGGCCTCGCAGAACATCATCCCGACCTCGACCGGTGCCGCCAAGGCGACCGCCCTGGTCCTGCCGGAGCTGAAGGGCAAGCTGGACGGCACCTCGCTGCGCGTCCCGGTCCCGACCGGCTCGATCACCGACCTGGTCGTCACCCTGGAGCGCGAGGTCACCAAGGAGGAGGTCAACGCGGCCTTCCAGAAGGCGGCGGAGGGTTCCCTCAAGGGCATCCTGGCCTACACCGAGGACCCGATCGTGTCGTCGGACATCGTCAACGACCCGGCCTCCTGCATCTTCGACTCGCAGCTCACCATGGTCCAGGGCAACCAGGTCAAGGTGCTCGGCTGGTACGACAACGAGTGGGGCTACTCGAACCGCGTCGTGGACCTGGTCACCCTCGTCGGTGGCCAGCTCTGACGCAGTGGGAGCTGACGTGATGTAGGGGCGAGGGCCCGGACGGCGACAACGTGCCGACCGGGCCCTCGTTCTGCGTACAAGGACTTCTCAGGCGGCCCCTGCGCCGTGCCGCCTCTGCGCATCAACCATCTCCCCAGGAGACAGAAGAACCCGTGAAGACCATCGAAGACCTGGACGTCGCCGGCAAGCGCGTCTTCGTGCGCGCCGACCTGAACGTCCCGCTGTCGGACGGCCGGATCACCGACGACGGCCGGATCCGCGCCGTGGCGCCGACCATCGCCAAGCTCGTCGAGCGCGGCGCCAGGGTCGTCGTCGCCTCCCACCTCGGCCGCCCCAAGGGTGAGCCGGACCCGCAGTTCTCGCTCGCCCCGGTCGCCGAGCGGCTCGGCGAGATCCTCGGCAAGCCGGTCGCCTTCGCCACCGACACCGTGGGCGAGTCCGCCACGGCCACCGTCGCCGCGCTGTCCGGCGGCGAGGTCGCGCTGCTGGAGAACCTGCGCTTCAACGCCGGTGAGACCAGCAAGGACGACGCCGAGCGCAAGGCCTTCGCCGAGCGGCTGGCCGCCCTGGCCGACCTGTACGTCGGCGACGGCTTCGGCGCCGTGCACCGCAAGCACGCCTCGGTGTACGACCTGCCGGCCCTGCTGCCGCACGCCGCCGGCGACCTGATCGCCACCGAGGTCGGCGTGCTCAAGAAGCTGACCGAGGACGTCAAGCGCCCGTACGTGGTGGTGCTCGGCGGCGCCAAGGTGTCCGACAAGCTCGGCGTGATCGACAACCTGCTGGAGAAGGCCGACCGGATCCTGATCGGCGGCGGCATGGCGTACACCTTCCTCAAGGCCCAGGGCCACGAGGTCGGCATCTCGCTGCTGCAGGCGGACCAGATCCCGGTCTGCCTGGAGTACCTGGCCCGGGCCGAGGCGCGCGGCGTCGAGTTCGTGCTGCCGGTGGACGTCCTGGTCTCGGCCGAGTTCCCGGACCTCAAGGGCAAGACCCCGGCGACCTACGACATCGTCTCCTCGGACGCCATCCCGGCCGACCAGGAGGGCCTGGACATCGGCCCGAAGACCCGCGAGCTGTACGCGGCGAAGCTGGCCGACGCGGGCACCGTGTTCTGGAACGGTCCGATGGGCGTCTTCGAGCACCCCGACTACGCGAACGGCACCAAGGCCGTCGCGCAGGGCCTGCTGGACAGCGACGCGTTCACCGTGGTCGGTGGCGGCGACTCCGCCGCGGCCGTCCGCATCCTGGGCTTCGACGAGAACGCCTTCGGACACATCTCGACCGGCGGTGGCGCGAGCCTCGAGTACCTGGAGGGCAAGACCCTTCCCGGTCTCGCCGCCCTGGAGGACTGAGAAACACATGACTGAGCGTCTCCCGCTGATGGCGGGCAACTGGAAGATGAACCTCAACCACCTCGAGGCCATCCAGCACACCCAGAAGCTGGCCTTCGCGCTGGCCGACAAGGACTACGAGGCCGTCGAGGTCGCCGTCCTGGTGCCGTTCACCGACCTGCGGTCGGTGCAGACCCTGGTCTTCGGCGACAAGCTGAAGATCAAGTACGGCTCGCAGGACATCTCGCGGCACGACGGCGGCGCCTACACCGGCGAGGTCTCCGGACCGATGCTGGCCAAGCTCCAGTGCACCTACGCGGTGATCGGCCACTCGGAGCGCCGCCAGTACCACGGCGAGAACGAGGAGATCGTCAACGCCAAGGTCAAGGCCGCCTACCGGGCCGGGGTCACCCCGATCCTGTGCATCGGCGAGCCGCTGGAGATCCGCAAGGCCGGCACCCACGTCGAGCACACCCTGGCCCAGCTGGACGGCGCCCTGGAGGGCGTCCCGGCGGACCAGGCCGAGTCGATCGTGGTCGCCTACGAGCCGGTCTGGGCGATCGGCACCGGCGAGGTGGCCACCCCGGAGGACGCGCAGGAGGTCTGCGCCGCGATCCGGGTCCGCCTGGCCGAGCTGTACAGCGCCGAGCTGGCCGACAAGGTCCGTGTGCTGTACGGCGGTTCGGTCAAGTCGTCGAGCGCGGCCGGCCTGATGGCCAAGCCCGACATCGACGGCGGCCTGATCGGCGGTGCCTCGCTGGACGCCGACGAGTTCGTCAAGATCGTGCGCTACCGTGAGCAGGCAGTAGGCTAACGCCGCCGCAGCAACGTAGGCTTTGGGGCCGGACCGCCGACAGCGGTCCGGCCCCGTCGCCGAAGATACGAGAGAGTTGGTCCGGTCGTGGTTCTCGGGTTCTCGATTGCCCTGATCATCTTCAGCCTGCTGATGATCCTGCTGGTGCTCCTGCACAAGGGGAAGGGCGGCGGCCTGTCGGACATGTTCGGTGGCGGTGCCATGTCCACCGGTGGCGGTTCGGCGGTGGCCGAGCGCAACCTGGACCGCATCACCATCGTGGTCGGCATCGGCTGGTTCGCCTCCATCATGGCGCTGGGCCTGGTCCTGAAGTACAAGAGCTGACGCAGCCCTGACGCCCCGTCGCCCGAGCGCCTATCCTGGGACGGTCGGGGGCGGAGGCGATGGTGGCGGAGGCTTAAGTCCTGCTTACACTAGGACGACTTTCGCCACCGACGCGCACCGCGGCGGGTCGGCGCACCAGCACGCAGGGAGTCAGACCGTGGCAAGTGGCAACGCCATCCGTGGGAGCAGGGTCGGGGCAGGCCCGATGGGGGAGGCGGAGCGCGGCGAGTCCGCTCCGCGCAACAGGATCTCCTTCTGGTGCGCCAACAAGCACGAGACGCGCCCCAGCTTCGCCGCCGAGGCCGTCATCCCGGACACCTGGGACTGCCCGCGCTGCGGCTTCCCGGCCGGGCAGGACGAGCACAACCCGCCGGCGCCCTCGCGCAACGAGCCGTACAAGACCCACCTCGCCTACGTCCGGGAGCGGCGCACCGACGCCGACGGCGAGGCGATCCTCGCCGAGGCGCTGGCCAAGCTGCGCGGCGAGATCTGAGGAGCTGACGACAAAGGGCGCCACCCGTCGAGTGACGGGGGCGCCCTTCGGCGTTCCTGCTGTTCCTGCTGTTTCCGGCGTTCCCCGCCGTCCCGGCCGCGGCGGCCGGGACGGCTGTTACGCGGAGGCCGGCGGGTACAGCTGCGGCGGGATCCGCTCGGCGGCGGCGCGGTCCAGCAGCCACAGGGTGCGGCTGCGGCCGTACGCGCCGGAGGCGGGCGCCTGGAGCTCGCCGGGGCCGGACAGGGCCAGCGCGACCGCGCCCGCCTTGTCCTCGCCGGCGGCCAGCAGCCAGACCTCGCGGGCCGCCCGGATCGCCGGGAGGGTGAGCGACACCCGGGTCGGCGGGGGCTTGGGGGCCCCGCGCACGCCGATCACGGTCAGCTCGGTCTCCCGCACGCCCGGGTGCTCCGGGAAGAGCGAGGCGACGTGGGTGTCCGGGCCGACGCCGAGCAGCAGCACGTCGAAGGCCGGGACGCCGAGCCGGTCGCCCGGTCCGGCGGCCTTGGCCAGCTCCTCCGCGTAGCGGGCGGCGGCCGCCTCCACGTCCGAGCCGTCGACCCCGTCCGAGGCGGGCATCTCGTGCACCCGCGCCGGGTCGAGCGGGACGGCGTCCAGCAGCTCGGCGCGGGCCTGGCCGGCGTTGCGGTCCGGGTCGGCGGCGGGGACGAAGCGCTCGTCGCCCCACCACAGGTCCAGCCGGCCCCAGTCGACCGCGTCGCGCGCCGGGGAGGCGGCGATCGCGGCCAGCAGGGCGTTGCCGTTGCGGCCGCCGGTGAGCACCACCGAGGCGGTGCCGCGGGCGGCCTGGGCGTCCACGATCCGGGTGATCAGTCGGGCCGCGGCCGCCTGGGCCATCAGCTCCTTGTCCCGGTGGACGACCAGCTGCGGGGTCGCGGCCGTCATGCGCTGCCCTTGGCGGCGCGCTTGCCCGCGGCCTTCTTCGCGGCGGGCTTGTCCGCGTCGGCGGTCACCCGGGCCGGGTCGGCCACCGCGGCGTCGGCGGCCGCGGCCGCCGCGTCGGCGACGGGCTCGGCCGCGGCCACCGGGGCGGTCTGCTCCGAGGGCTCGCGCAGCCGCTCGACGGACGTGCGCACGGCCGACGAGTAGATGTCGTCCGGGTCCAGCCGGCGCAGCTCCTCGGCGATCAGCTCCGAGGTCTCGCGCCGCTTGAGCGCCACCTGGCGGTCCGGCGAACCGGGCATGGAGAGCGTGCCCATCAGGCCGTCCGGACGGTCCAGGGTGATGTCCCCGTCCTTGGTGCGCAGGTGCACCGCGGTGATGCCGGGGCCGCCGGTGACGACCCGCTCGACCGGCACGTTCAGCCGGTTGAGCAGCCACAGGCCGAGCAGCTCGACGCTGGGGTTGTAGGACTCGCCCTCGACCACCACCGAGCTGACGGCGGCCGGCCGCTGGTCCAGCGCGGCGGCCAGCATCGAGCGCCAGCCGGTGATCCGGGTCCAGGCCAGGTCGGTGTCGCCCGGGGTGTAGCTCTGGGCCCGCTGGGCGAGCTGGCCGACCGGGGACTCGGCGGTGACGGCGTCGGTGATCCGGCGCTGGGCGAGCGCGCCCAGCGGGTCCTGCGCCGGGTGCTGCGGCGCGTTGTCCGGCCACCAGACCACGGTCGGGGCGTCCGGCAGCAGCAGCGGCAGGACCACCGACTGGGCGTGCGAGGCGAGTTCGCCGTGCATGCGCAGGATGACCGTTTCTCCGGAGCCGGCGTCCGAGCCGACCAGGATCTCGGCGTCCAGCCGGGTCTCGGCGCGGGCCCGGGGCGAGCGGCCGGCGCGCTTGATCACCGCGAGGGTGCGCATCGGGTGCTCGCGGGAGGCCTCGTTGGCGGCCTTGAGGGCGTCGTAGGCGCTGCCCTCGTCGGTCACGATGACCAGGGTGAGCACCATGCCGGCGGCGGTGGAGCCGCTGGTCCGGCGCGCCTCCATCAGCGCGGCGTTGATCTTGCTGGACGTCGTGTTGGTGAGGTCGATCTTCATGGCCGCCGCCAGCTCCTGCCGTCTCGTGCGAGCATCTCGTCCGCCTCGGTGGGGCCCCAGGTGCCCGCCGCGTACTGGGCGGGCTTGCCGTGGGCGTCCCAGTACTTCTCGATCGGGTCGAGGATCTGCCAGGAGAGCTCGACCTCCTGGTGGCGCGGGAACAGGTTGGCGTCGCCGAGCAGCACGTCGAGGATGAGCCGCTCGTACGCCTCCGGGCTGGACTCGGTGAAGGACTCGCCGTAGGCGAAGTCCATCGTGACGTCCCGGACCTCGAAGGAGGTGCCCGGCACCTTGGAGCCGAACCGCACCGTCACGCCCTCGTCCGGCTGGACCCGGATGACCAGGGCGTTCTGCCCCAGCTCCTCGGTCGCGTAGGAGTCGAACGGCAGGTACGGGGCGCGCTGGAAGACCACCGCGATCTCGGTGACCCGGCGGCCCAGCCGCTTGCCGGTGCGCAGGTAGAACGGGACGCCCGCCCAGCGGCGGTTGTTGATCTCCAGCTTGATGGCCGCGTAGGTGTCGGTCTTGGAGTCCGGGTTGATGCCGTCCTCGTCCAGGTAGCCGACCACCTCCTCGCCGCCCTGCCAGCCGGCCGCGTACTGGCCGCGTACGGTGTGCCGGCCGAGGTCGGCCGGGAGCTTGACGGCGCTGAGCACCTTGAGCTTCTCGGCCACCAGCGCCTTCGGGTGGAAGGACGCCGGCTCCTCGATGGCGGTGAGCGCCATCAGCTGGAGCAGGTGGTTCTGGATGACGTCACGGGCGGAGCCGATGCCGTCGTAGTAGCCGGCCCGGCCGCCGATGCCGATGTCCTCGGCCATGGTGATCTGCACGTGGTCGACGTACGACCGGTTCCAGATCGGCTCGAACATCTGGTTGGCGAAGCGCAGCGCCAGGATGTTCTGGACCGTCTCCTTGCCCAGGTAGTGGTCGATCCGGAAGACCTCGTCGCGCGGGAAGACCTCGTGGACGACCTTGTTGAGCTCCTGGGCGCTCTCCAGGTCGTGGCCGAAGGGCTTCTCGATGACGGCGCGGCGCCAGGAGCCCTGCGGCGGGTCGGCCAGGCCGTGCTTCTTGAGCTGCTGGACGACCGTGGGGAAGAACTTCGGCGGGACGGACAGGTAGAAGGCGAAGTTGCCGCCGGTGCCCTGGGCCTTGTCCAGCTCCTCGATGGTCTCGCGGAGCTTGTCGAAGGCCTCGTCGTCGTCGAAGGTGCCCTGGACGAAGCGCATGCCCTTGGCGAGCTGCTGCCAGACCTCCTCCCGGAACTGGGTCCGGGCGTGCTCCTTGACCGCGTCGTGGACCTCCTTGGCGAAGTCCTCGTCCTCCCACTCGCGGCGGGCGAAGCCCACCAGGGAGAAGCCCGGCGGCAGCAGACCCCGGTTGGCCAGGTCGTAGATGGCCGGCATCAGCTTCTTGCGGGACAGGTCGCCGGTGACCCCGAAGATGACCAGGCCGGACGGCCCCGCGATGCGCGGGAGCCGCCGGTCGGAGGGGTCACGAAGCGGGTTGACGGGGGTGGCCGGGAGGTCGTCCGCGTCCGATTCCGACGTCAACTCGGGGAAATCAGTGCTCACTTGGTGTGCTCCGCTTTCGTGCGCTGGCTGTGTGAGCGGGGGTTCACTTCTCGTTGGCGAATGCGGCCAGCGAGGCGGTGACGGTGTCGAGCAGCTCCTGCCAGGACTGCTCGAACTTCTGCACGCCCTCGTCCTCCAGCACCTGGACGACGTCGTCGTAGTCCACGCCGGCGGCCGCGATGGCGTCCAGGACGGCCTTGGCGTCGGCGTAGTTGGGGACGATGGTGTTGCCGGTGACCACGCCGTGGTCGCCGGTGGCGTCCAGGGTGGCCTCGGGCATGGTGTTGACGGTGCCCGGGGCGACCAGCTCGGTGACGTACAGGGTGTCCGGCAGGGCCGGGTCCTTGACGCCGGTCGAGGCCCACAGCGGGCGCTGCGGCTTGGCGCCGGCGTCCTCCAGGGCCTTCCAGCGGGCGCTGCCGGCGGTCCTGCCGTCGACCGAGCCGAAGACCTCCTCGTACGCCTGGTAGGCGAGGCGGGCGTTGGCCAGCGCGGCCTTGGAGCGCAGGTCCTTGGCGTCGCCGCCGATCTTGTCCAGGCGCTTGTCGATCTCGGTGTCCACGCGGGACACGAAGAAGGAGGCCACCGACTCGATCTGGGAGAGGTCCAGGCCCT
The DNA here is from genome assembly GCF_042786665.1 of Kitasatospora sp. NPDC059146. Classification (NCBI taxonomy): domain Bacteria; kingdom Bacillati; phylum Actinomycetota; class Actinomycetes; order Kitasatosporales; family Streptomycetaceae; genus Kitasatospora; species Kitasatospora sp. NPDC059146. The sequence goes on from NZ_JBHZCY010000004.1 coordinate 49,615, forward strand.
TGGCCTTGGCGGCCTCCAGGCCGGTCAGGTAGGCGTCGATGACGGCCTTGTAGCGCTCCAGCGAGAAGATCAGCGTGACGTTGACGCTGATGCCCAGGCCGATGACCGCGGCGATGGCCGGCAGGCCGGCCTGGGTGGCGGGGATCTTGATCAGGACGTTCGGGCGGTCGACCAGCCACCACAGCTGCTTGGCCTCGGCCACGGTCGGGGCGGTCTCGTGCGCCAGACGCGGGTCGACCTCGATGGAGACCCGGCCGTCACGGCCGTTGGAGGCGTCGTAGACCGGGCGCAGCACGTCCGCGGCGTCGCGCACGTCCGAGGTGGTGATCATGCGGATCGCCTCGTCGGTGGTGACCCCGCGGACGGCGAGGTCGCGCAGCTGGCCGTCGTAGGAGCTGTCGCCGCTGCCGGCGATGGCCTTCTGGAAGATGGTCGGGTTGGTGGTGACACCCACCACGTGCTTGTTCTGCACCAGCTCGGCCAGGTTGCCGGAGTTCAGCCGCGCGCGGCTGAGGTCGTCCAGCCAGATCGCAACGCCTTCGTCGCTGAGGCGCTTCAGTGCGTCAGTCATGGTGCTTCAGTCCTTCGTCTTCTTCTGCTTCGTGGGGTAGTCAGAGGGGCCGGGCCGTCGACGTGCGGGTCTCGGGCCCGGCCGCGGGAACTGCTAGCGGTTGACGGCTTCGAGGGAGCGCAGGGCGTTGTGCGCCTCGGCGACGACGCGCTCGGAGGTCAGGCCGAACTCCTCGAACAGCACCTGGTAGTCGGCGGAGGCACCGAAGTGCTCCAGCGAGACGATCCGGCCGTGGTCGCCGACCAGCTCGCGCCAGCCCTGGGCGATGCCGGCCTCGACCGAGACGCGGGCCTTGACCGACGGCGGCAGCACGCTGTCGCGGTAGGCCTGGTCCTGCTCCTGGAACCACTCGAAGGACGGGACCGAGACCACGCGGGTCGCGATGCCCTCGGCCTCCAGGACCTCGCGGGCCTTGACGGCCAGCTGGACCTCGGAGCCGGTGCCCAGCAGGATCACCTGCGGGTCGCCGTTGCCGGCCTCGGCCAGCACGTAGGCGCCCTTGGCGGTGCCCTCGGCGGAGGCGAAGACCTCGCGGTCGAAGGTCGGGACGTTCTGGCGGGTGAGCGCGAGGCCGACCGGACCGGGGTGGCTGGTCTGGCGCTCGATCACGGTGCGCCAGGCGACGGCCGTCTCGTTGGCGTCGGCCGGGCGGACCATGGCCAGGCCCGGGATGGCGCGCAGCGAGGCCATGTGCTCCACCGGCTGGTGGGTCGGGCCGTCCTCGCCGAGGCCGATCGAGTCGTGCGTCCAGACGTAGGTGACCGGCAGCTTCATCAGCGCGGCCAGGCGCACGGCCGGGCGCATGTAGTCGGCGAAGACCAGGAAGGTGCCGCCGTACACGCGGGTCCTGCCGTGCAGGGCGATGCCGTTCATGGTCGAGCCCATGGCGTGCTCGCGGATGCCGAAGTGGATCGTCCGGCCGTACGGGCTCGCCGACTTCAGCGGGTTGCCCTCGGGGAGGAAGGAGCTGTCCTCGTCGATGGTGGTGAGGTTGGACTCCGCGAGGTCGGCCGAGCCGCCCCACAGCTCCGGGATCACCGCGCCGAGCGCCTTGAGGGTCTCGCCGGAGGCCTTGCGGGTGGCGACGTCCTTGCCGGCCGGGAAGGAGGGGACGGCCTTCTTCCAGCCCTCGGGCAGCTCGCCGGCCTGGATGCGGTCGAACTCGGCGGCCCGGTGGGCGTTCGCGGCGCGCCAGGCGTCGAAGCCCTGCTGCCACTGGTCGCGGGCGGCCTTGCCCCGCTTGATGACCTGACGGGCGTGCTCGATGACCTGGTCGCTGACCTCGAAGGTCTTCTCCGGGTCGAAGCCCAGGACCTTCTTGGTGGCGGCGATCTCGGCGGCACCGAGCGCGGAGCCGTGCGCCTTGGCGGTGTTCTGGGCGTCCGGGGCCGGCCAGGCGATGATCGTGCGCATCGCGATCAGCGACGGGCGGGAGGTCTCGGCCTTGGCGGCGGCCAGCGCACCGGCGAGGGCCTCGACGTCGATGTCGCCGTTGGCCTTCGGGGTGACCCGCTGGACGTCCCAGCCGTACGCCTCGTAACGCTTGAGGACGTCCTCGGAGAAGGCGGTCTCGGTGTCGCCCTCGATCGAGATGTGGTTGTCGTCGTACAGGGCGACCAGGTTGCCCAGCTTCTGGTGGCCGGCCAGCGAGGAGGCCTCGGCCGAGATGCCCTCCTCCAGGTCGCCGTCGGAGACGATGGCCCAGACGGTGTGGTCGAAGGGGGACTCGCCGGCCGCCGCCTCCGGGTCGAACAGGCCGCGCTCGTAACGGGCGGCCATCGCCATGCCGACCGCGTTGGCGATGCCCTGGCCGAGCGGTCCGGTGGTGGTCTCCACGCCCGCGGTGTGGCCGTGCTCCGGGTGGCCCGGGGTGCGGCTGCCGGCCACGCGGAAGGCCTTGAGGTCGTCCAGCTCCAGGCCGTAGCCCGAGAAGTACAGCTGGGTGTAGAGCGTCAGGCTGGTGTGCCCGGGGGAGAGGACGAAGCGGTCGCGGCCGACCCAGGCCGGGTCGGTCGGGTCGTGGCGCAGGAAGCGCTGGAAGATCAGGTAGGCCGCGGGGGCCAGCGACATGGCCGTCCCGGGGTGCCCGTTACCGACCTTCTGGACAGCGTCCATCGCCAGGACCCGCGCCGTGTCAACCGTGCGCTCGTCCAGGTCGCTCCACTCGAATGCGTTCTTCGGCGCAGTGCTCACCCTGTCTCAGGGCTCCTTCCATTGTGAAGAGTGACCCCGTGAATGGGGACCGGGTCGGCCACGGCGCTGTGGTCCCGACTGTGGATGGTGCCGGTCACGGAGGGTAGATCCCGCTTCTGCGTGCGAGCCTACCGTCCGGGCCGGGGCTCACCCTCCGTGCCGGGACAACCGGGATTTCCGCATGGTGATTCCCACTAGGGCGTTCTGATCCCTTTCGTCCCAGGCTCTCCCGATTCGGCTGGGCGCGCCGCCCGGGTGGTCAAGGCGGGTTGCGGGGACGCGGCGGAGGCGCTTCGTGGCTTCACCCAGTCGGTTGACCCGGGGGAGGGCCGTCCGCCCCGCCGGGGGACCCCGGAGCCGGTTGGGATGTATGGAGCGTCTATGGTGTCGTGGTACGCGCAGAGCGGACGATTCGGGACCCTTCGTTCCTGTGGACGCCTGCGAAGTTTCATCTTCAGTTGGGGTGTTAGTGACCGCCGTCGAAACCCGTCCCGCCGGGGTCACCGGGGCGACTCCTGCGCACCGGCCCATCGGGGCCCGTGTCGGCGCCTTCGTCGCACTGACCAAGCCGCGGATCATCGAGCTGCTGCTGATGAGCACCGTGCCGGTGATGTTCCTGGCCCAACAGGGCGTGCCGAACATGCTGCTGGTGCTCAAGGTCGTGGTCGGCGGCTACCTGTCGGCGGGCGGTGCCAACGCCCTCAACATGTACATCGACCGCGACATCGACGCGCTGATGACCCGCACCGAGCGGCGGCCGATCGTCACCGGGATGGTGTCCCCGCGCGAGGCGCTGGTCTTCGGCATCGCGCTCGGCGTCCTCTCCACCCTGCTGCTCGGCTTCGGGGTCAACTGGCTCTCCGCCGGACTCGCGCTCGGCGCGCTGCTGTTCTACGTGTTCGTCTACACGCTGGGGCTCAAGCGGCGCACCTCGCAGAACATCGTCTGGGGCGGCATCGCCGGCTGCATGCCGGTGCTGATCGGCTGGTCCTCGGTGACCGACTCGGTGTCCTGGGCGGCGGTCGCGCTGTTCCTGGTGGTCTTCTTCTGGACCCCGCCGCACACCTGGGTGCTGTCGATGAAGGTGCGCGACGACTACGAGCGGGCCGGCGTGCCGATGCTCCCGGTCGTCAAGGGCAACGTGGCGGTCGGCAAGCAGGTCGTCGCCTACTCCTGGGTGATGGTCGCGGTCTCGCTGGCCGTCTGGCCGCTCGGGCACATGAGCTGGCTGTACCCCGTTGCCGCGGTGCTGCTCGGCGGGTTCTGGCTGCGCGAGGCGCACGCGCTGTACGGGCGGGCCAAGGCCGGGATCGTGGGCGCGAAGCTCAAGGAGATGCGGCTGTTCCACTGGTCGATCACCTACCTGTCGCTGCTGTTCGTGGTGTGCGCGATCGACCCGTTCGTGAAGTAAGGCCCCCGTTTCTGGTTGAGCGAAGAGCCCCGGTCCTGGTGGACCGGGGCTCTTCGCGTTGTCTTCGTGCCGTCACCGGGCCGGTAGCTCGGAGGGGCCGACGTGGTCGTCCAGCCAGTCCTTGAGGGGCTGGGAGGCGCGCAGGAAGGCGGCGATCCGGGTACGGGCTGTGCCGGTGCCCAGCCACGTCGCGGGCTCCCACTCCTGCCAGGCCACCAGGCCCTTGTGGCGGAGCAGCTCGATCCGCGGGTGGTCCTTGGGGAAGCCGCGCGGGGCGGTCTTGAGGGAGTCCCGGCCGAACACCTGGGGGCCGTCCTTCTCCACCGCGGCGATCACCCGCTCCAGCTCGGCGCCGCTGACGTCCTCGGCGACGGCGGCGCGGTAGCGGTCCAGCTGGTCCGGGGCGAGCTGGTACATCCCGTTGCCGCAGGCCAGGCCGTCGGCGGAGAGCTGGATGTAGCCACCGGCCTCCAGGTGCGCGCCGATGTGCGTCTTGTACGGGGACTTGTCGGCGCTGAACCGGACGTCCCGGTTGGGGCGGAAGATCTTCCCCGGCCCGAACTCCGGCTCCAGCTCGGCGAGCAGCAGCTCCATCGGCGCCCGTACGGCTTCGTCGTACTGCGCCTTGTGGGCCTGCCAGAAGGTCTTGGAGTTGTCGGCCTCGAGGTGCTCGTAGAAGTCCAGCGCCTCGGCCGGCCAGCCTGTGAACGTCATGTTCCGAGTATGTGGCCCGGTGCACAGGGCGCTCCCGTCGCCAGCGCCTCTACCGGTGGGTAGCATGCGGGCATGAGCAGCGCAGAGACCGCCACCGCCGCCACGCCGGACGCCCGCACCGAGCGCCGTGCCAAGCGCATCGCCAAGCACCTCACCAGCTTCGCCCAGCAGCACGGCGGCAGCGCCGACGCGGTCGTCGAGTACGTCGGCGGCGTGGCCACCCGCATCGTCGTGGTCGGCGCGGACGGCGCCTGGGGCGACCAGGTCGCCCCCACCTACGCCGTCGGCCGCCGGGCCGCTGAGCTGGCCGGGCTCACCCTGCACGAGAACTTCGAGGGCGAGCTGGGCCTCAAGGTCAAGACCGGCCCGTACGAGTGGAAGCGCATGGCGGGCATCCAGCTCGGCGGCTGAGTCTTCGAGTGTGGTGACGGCCCGGCTCCCCACGTGGGGAGCCGGGCCGTCGTCGTCGACTCACTGAGGAGCCCGGACGGGGTGGGTGGGGCGGTCGAGCCATGGCCACTGGGTGTTCGCGGTGACGGTGAGGCCGAAGCGGTCGGGTGCCGGGCGGTCGTGCTGCTCCCACCAGTGGTGGGCGGCTTCGACCTCGTCCCAGAGGCGGCGGGGGCCGTGCTGCCAGACGGTGAAGTGTTCGCGTTGTTCGCCGTCGTGGTCGACGGCGGCCCAGGAGCGGGCGTCGGTGGTCGCGATCCAGAGCCGGGCGGCGACGCCGTCGACGCCCGGCTCGTCCTCCCAGGCGGTCCACACGTCGCCCAGCCGGAGGCCGAGGGCGAATCGGGCCTCCCAGTGGTCGCCCGTGATGTTCCACGGTGGCAGCGTGGTGACGGATTCCTTCGGTACGTGGCCGTCCCGGACGACATCGCGGAAGATCCGCAGGTCCTGCCGCTGGTTGCGCATCAGCATGAACGCTGAGTGCGGGCTGAAACGGCCCTCGGCCCGGTCGTGGCCGACGGTGAGCTTGAGCAGGCCCCAGCAGAGCAGCGGGTTGTCCCAGGGGGTGAGGATGATGCCGCCGGGACGGGTCTGCTCGATCCAGGCTCAGGGCACACGGCGGACCGAACACGTGGAGATGATCCGGTCGTACGGGTGCCGGCGGGGCCAGCCCTGGGAGCCGTCCCCGCAGACGAGGTCCACGTCCAGACCGGCGGCGTTCAGGGCGGCCCAGGCTTGTTCGGAGACCTCGGGGTCGATCTCGATCGAGGTGACGTGCCCGGGGCCGAGGCGGTGGGCCAGCAGGGCGGCGTTCCAGCCGGTGCCGGCGCCGACCTCCAGGACGTTCATGCCGGGCCGGACGTCGAGGTCGCGGAGCATGCGGACGACGATCGAGGGGGCCGAGGCGGAGGAGGAGGGCCAGGTATCGGCCGGATCGGCCGATACCTGGCCGTCGTTGACCTGGGTGACGACGGGCGCGTCGGCGTAGGCCGCCTCGAACCAGCGTTGGTGGTCGGTCGAGAGGGCGCAGGGCTCGTAGCCGCCCTGGTCGTCCTCCAGCCAGATCCGCTCGGGGAGGAAGCGGTGGCGAGGGATCGCGGCGACCGCATCCTTCCACTCACGGGGGACCGGGCCGTCGAGCGCTTCGCCGACGGCCCGGAGCAGGCCGCGCACGGCGGCCTGCTCCGGTCGATGCACGGGGTCCGTCACTTGTCGCCCTCGTCCTTCTTGTGCTTCGGGTCGGGCGCCGGGCGCTGACCGTCGGGGGACGGCTTGCTCGTGCCGGGGTCCTTCTTGCCCCCGTGCTTGCCGCCGCTGGGCTTGTCGGTTCCCCAACCCATGGGTCCTCCTTTAATGTTGACGCGTGTTGGTGATCCCGGCCGCGCCGCCGGGTCGGCGGCGCGGACGGGAGTTCAGTGGGCGCGGTTGATCAGGATCAGGGCCGCGGCGATGACGTGCAGCCCGGCTGCGGCGGACACCCCGTAGGCAGCCCAGACCCGGGTGGGGTCGGGCGTCGGGGGAGCATCGGTGGAATCGGAACTCGGCTCGGGAGGTTGCGAGTTCACCGGGAGGTCGGGGTGGGCGTCGCGAGGTCGGCGTGGACGACCTTGCCGAACGCGAGGGGTGTGACGCCCCAGCGGCCGTGGGTGAGTCGGTGGACCATCGCCAGACCCCGGCCGGAGGTGGCGTCGGGGCCGGCCTGGACCATCACGGGCATCGAGCGGGACCCGTCACCGACGAGGATGCGGACGGTCCGGTCGGTGGGGCGGCGGAGGCCGACGAGCAGGCGGGCCCGGCAGCAGGTCTCGACGGAGTTGGTGACCAACTCGCTGACGATGACGACGGCGTCGTCCACCAGGTCGTCCAGCCCCCATGCCCGCAGCTTCGTGCGCACGAAGCGCCGGGCAGCGCCCACTGATTCGGGCCGGTACGGCAGGCAGATGGTCGCCAGTTCGGCGGACGAGTGGACGCTCGCATCCGGTCCCCGTTGGAGCAGGGCGTCGCCTCTCACAACGTTCGAGAGGAGGTTCATCGGCGCTTCTCCTTGGCGTGGCGATCTCGTTATGGAGAGCATCGCTGCAAGGGAAGGGCTGGACTATCACTCCCTGGTGATAGTCCAGCCTCAGAGAGTGATGATCAGATGCCGGCCCAGTGCGCCAGGTGCGCGAGAGTGTCCGGTGTCGAGCGGCGGGCTGAGACGAGCCCGGTGACCGTCTCCCGCACCATTGGGTGGTAGCGCATCTGCTGTGGCGCCAGCTCCCTTGCGCGCTGCAGCGACTTCAACGATGCCTCCGAGCGGCCGATCCACAACTGTGCCCGTGCCACCTCTGCGATGTGTGCGGCAGCCCGCGAGGCGGGCCACTCCGCAGGGATCTGGACCTGCTCGGCGGCTCGGACGGCTTCTGCGTACCGGTACTGCTCGGCCAGGGTCGCAACTTGGTGGACGGCGACGTTCGTCGGTCCGAACGAGAGCCAGTGCACTCGCATGGCCTCGCCGGTCACCTCGGCGATTCGCTCGGCCTCCGCGATGTGTTCGGCTGCCGTGTCGCCGTCCCCGGATCGCGCGGCCAACATGGCTGCGCCGAGGTGTAGTTGCCCGACCGCCACATCCCGGGGCCGACTGTGGTCGGCTTGTTCGAGGGTGCCCATGCCGACTCCTACGAGTCGCTTCCCGATGTCGTACTGGCCTGCTCGAAGGTAGACCAGCGACCGCAGGTACTGGCGGACTCCGGCAACCACCGGGTCGGATGCGCGCTCGGCCGCCCAGGCCATGCGGTCCAAGGCCACGACGCAAAGATCGCTGTAGCCCAACTTCGTGGTGATGTCGTAAGCCGTGCGGTAGGTGCTTGCCAGCACCTGCCATGCCTTCTCGGAAGGTGCCGTGTGTGCGGCCGTGGTGGCCTCGATCATCAGAGCTGGAAGGGTTCGGGCGGCGTCCTTGATACGGGTCTCGCGGATCTGGGCGCACAATTGCTCCGAGGCGGAGTGCAGTTCGTCCATCGAGCGCGGGGCAACCTCGGGATCGGCGCCGAGGTCGTACAGATCGAGTGCTTCGCGGATCGGCTGGATCAGCACGTCGAGTTCGTCCTGTTGCAACTCGGTCACGTACGGCTGACCGGTGAGATCGACGGTTTGGACGAACAGCGCCCGGGCGACGGCAGCGATTACCGCGGGTGTGGCCGGCTTGGCCCCCTGTTCGACCTTGGTCAGCATGCTGTAGGAGATATGGGCACGAGCGGCGAGTTCCCGCTGGGTCAGGTGGCGGAGCTTGCGGTACTGGGCGATGCGCTCGCCCGTGTGCTCGGAGATGTGCCTGGGCATACTGGTACTCCGTTCGTAGCAGCCACTCGGACGATACTCGCCGAAGGTGGCGGGTTGTGTTCCTACGAACAGGAGTTCAGGTTTTGACCGAGCACGCTGAGCCTTTCCTCTATGTCGTCGTCTGCGCCTCGGGAATCGCTGATGGCGTGGGCGAACTGATCACCGCTGCCCACGCGGAGGGGTGGAGCGTCGGGGTGATCGCCACTCCGAACACGCTTCCCTTCCTGGACCAGGAAGCCATCGAGGCCCAGACCGGCTATCCGATCCGCTCGGCCTGGCGCACACCCGGCAGTTCCCGGCCGCTGCCAGGGGCCGATGCCATCGCGGTCGTCTCCGCCACCTTCAACACGATCAACAAGTGGGCCCTCGGAATCACCGACACACTCGCGCTGGGCATCCTCTGCGAGGCGTACGGGCTCGGCATTCCCGTCGCCGTCCAGCCCTACGTCAACTCGGCCTTGGCCGCTCACCCGGCCTACTCGGAGAGCCTGTCCCGGCTGCGGTCGATGGGTGTCCTGATCGGCGACGCCGTGCCGCACAAACCCAAGTCCGGCGGGGCGCGCGACGAGTACAGCTGGGCCCATGTGCTCGACCTGCTCAGGCCTGCTCTCGGAAGCGTTTCCGAACGGACTACGTGACGTTCATGGGCAGGGGAGGCGTGATGGTGGCGGTTCGGCTGTTGGATGGTGAGCAAGCGGCCGAGCTGGAGGGCCGGTTGAAGGCGGCGTTCGCGGAGGCGTTCGCGGAGGCCCCCTACGGCGATGGGCCGGTTGACGTGGAGCGGGCGTTTCGCCGGTTCCGCTCGCAGGCGCGTCGGCGGGGGTTCCGGGCGGCGATCGCCTTCGACGGCGACACCGTCGTGGGTATGGCGTACGGCTACCCGCTGTCGGCGAACACTGGCTGGTGGGACACCCTGATCGATCCCGTGTCCGAGGATCTCCGATGTGAGGACGGAAAGCGCACGTTCGGTCTCTTCGAGCTGGCGGTCCGACCCGGGTGGCGCCGCCAAGGCGTTGCCACCCGCATGCATCGCGTCCTCATCGAGGGCATCGACAACGCCCGGGTGATGCTGAACTCCCGAGCAGAGGCGACTGCGGCCCGGGCGTCCTACCGAGCGTGGGGCTACAGGCGCGTCGGGGCGGCGATCCCTTGGGAGGGCGCGGCCCGGCATGACGTGATGGTCCTCGAACTGACCCGCCCGGCGGCGCGAACATGACGACACTCCACTCTGTTTCCGTTGCGGGGGTGGTGGTGCGGGAGGACGGGCGGGTGTTGGCGATCCGGCGGGCTGACAACGGGGCGTGGGAGCCGCCGGGTGGCGTGCTGGAGTTGGATGAGGGCATCGAGGACGGAGTGTGCCGGGAGGTCTACGAGGAGACCGGGATCCATGCTGGTGTGGAGCGGCTGACCGGGGTCTACAAGAACCTGCGGCGAGGGGTTGTCGCGCTCGTCTTTCGCTGTCGGCCTGAGGGCGGAGAAGCGCAGCTCTCGGATGAATCGATTGAAGTCGGCTGGCTCACGGCGGACGAGGTATCCGAGCGCATGGCAGAGGCCTATGCCGTGCGTGTCCTGGACGCGCTTCGAGAGGATTCGGCACCGAGCATCCGTACGCACGATGGACGGCGGCTGTTGTGACACAGCGACGGCCCCCATCCGAACTCGGATGGGGGCCGTCGCGACGGTGCTCAGACTGCGGCGGCCTGGGGGGCCTGGGTGGGGAGTTCGGTGAGCTTCTCCTCTACCTCGCGGGTGCGGAGGGCGAGGGGGATGCGGAGGGCGGCGATCCACGTCAGGCTTGCGCCCAACATGTGCAGGCCGACCATGAGTTCCGGCGCGTCGGTGAAGTACTGGATGAAGCCGAGGACGCCCTGAAGGAGCAGGACGATCAGCAGTTCCCTGGTGCGGGCCTTGGCTGCGGGCGGGGCCTTCACGGCTGCGAAGACGAAGATCATCGCGATGGTGAGGCCGACCGAGACGAACGCGAAGTCGGCGTGGAACTGGGCCAACCTGTCGTAGTCGATCGGGATGCGGGGGACGATCTTGTTGTCCTGCGGGGTGCCCGGGTGGTGGCCGGCTCCGGTGACCAGGGTGCCTGCCGCGACCAGGAGGCCGACCACGGTGACCAGCACGTAGGAGAGCTGGTGGATGGGGCGGGCGACCGACAGTCGGGCCGGGCCGTCGCCTTCCTTCGACCGCTCCCACATCAGGAGGGCGACCCAGACGAGCGCCATCGCGGCGATCATGTGGAGCGCCACGGTGTACGGGTTGAGGCCCGTCAGCACCGTGATGCCGCCGAGGACCGCGTTGCTCATCACGATCCAGAACTGGGCCCAGCCGAGCTTGGTCATGCTGCGCCGCCAGGGGCGGTGGCAGCGCGCGGCGAGGATCGCCCAGCCGACGGCCGCGCTCAGCACGTACGTCAGCATCCGGTTGGTGAACTCGACGATGCCGTGGAAGCCCATCTCCGCGGTGGGCGTCAGGCTCTCGGCGGTGCAGCGGGGCCACGTCGTACAGCCGAGGCCGGAGGCGGTGAGCCGGACGGCGCCGCCGGTGACGACGATCACCACGCTCATCACCAGCGCGGCGAACGTGGCGCGCCGGACCATCGCGGCGGAGGGCTGCCAGCGCTCGGCGAGCAGGGAGAAGGGGTTCAGCACGCGCTCCATCGTAGGCGGCCTTACGGGCGATCTTGGGGCGGGGCGCGGGGTGCGGCCGCCGGTGATCAAACCGGACTGTTCGGACAAGGCGGTCAGTGGTCTTGACCATTCAACCGTTTGGCCGAAAGAGTGCGGATTGGTCCATACCTTTTTCGGGCCTCTCCCACTCCTCCCGCACAAGCGGAGACCCGCACATGCGCATATCCACCTCCGCCGCCGCGCTCGCGGTCGGCGGCTCGCTCGCACTCGCGAGCCTGATCGCCCCAGCTGCCCAGGCCGTCGGCACCACCGGCACCGATGAGCAGTGCCGCAGCCTCGGGGTCGCCAACCTCTACGGTGAGTTCATCGAGGGCGACGACACCCACACCCCCGACGCCGAGGGCGCCGTCGCCGTCGGCGGCAACGCGAACTTCACCGGCGGCTTCTCCGTCGGCCAGGAGCTCACCGCCGCCGAGGTCGACGCCCTGCCCGGCAAGAACGCACTGGTCGTCGCGGGCAGGATCACCGGCCACAACACCCAGGTGATGAAGGGCAACGGCGTCTACGGCTCCAAGGCCGACGGCGCCGTGGTCGAGGCCCACCAGGGCAAGATCACCCAGGGCGCCTCGCCGATCGACTTCAAGGCCGAGTTCGCCAAGCTGCGCGCCGCCTCCACCGCGCTGGCCGCCGTGCCGCAGACCGCCGGGGCGACCGTCCAGGCCGACGGCGGCAAGCTGACCTTCACCGGCGGCGACGCCACGTACAACAGCTTCACCGTCGACGCCGGGAAGCTCCAGGGCGCCAAGGGCGTCTACGTGAAGGTCCCGGTCGGCGCGGTGGCCGTCATCAACGTGACCGGCGGCTCGTACGACATGGCCGCGGCCGGGACCAGTGGCTTCTTCCTCTGGGACGCCGGGAAGTCGGACTTCGTGCTGGACGACAAGCTGCAGAGCGCGTCGAACGGGGCCGTCCGCTCCAAGCTGCTCTGGAACTTCCCGACCGCGACCAAGGTGACCAAGAAGGGCGACGCCGCCTGGGCCGGCTCCGTGCTGGCGCCGAACGCGGCCGTCTCGCTGAACACCCCGGGTGTCAACGGCCAGCCGCCGTCCGGCGGTGCGCCGATCAACGGCTCGGTGATCGCGGCCTCGCTGACCGGTACCTCCGGCGCGGAGACCCACCACTTCCCCTTCACCGGCTGCCTGCCCGGCACCACCGTGCCGACCACCCCGGCCACGCCGACGGTCACCCCGCCGGTGACGCCGTCCGGCACGCCGACCACTCCGGTGACGCCGAGCGCCTCGACCGGCCCGTCCGGCTCCCCGAGCACCCCGGTGACCGGCAGGCCGAGCCCGAGCGGCTCGGCCAGTCCGTCCGCCTCCTCCTCGGCGGCCGTGCCGGGCGGTGTTTCGGCCAGCCCGTCCGCGTCCGCGAACGAGGGCGGCAACCTGGCGCACACCGGCTCCGGCCCGGTTCTGCCGCTGGCCATCGGCGGCGCCGTCGTCCTGGCGGCCGGTGGCGGGATCGTGGTCGCGGCCCGGCGCAAGGCCGCGAAGCGGGCCTGAGGGACCTGAGGGGTCCGAGGGGCCTTGAGGGGCCTTGAGGGGCCTGAAAGGCCTGAGTGCTCCGACCGTTCGTCGACGTGTCGACAGGGCGCCCCCGGTGATTGAACCTGATCACCGGGGGCGCCGTTGTTCTGAAAGTGACCAAGTTCATTCAAGTGTGCCGAATTCGCGTTCTGCGAGGTGGCGGCTGTGATGGGCTGGTCGAGCACATCCAAGAACGCACGGACAGACGAAATCCGGTCGTACGGCGGGGTGTGGCGAGGTGCGGAAGTGCCGGTAGAGTCCCCCGGACATGTCGTAGTGGGCCACTGCGAACCACTTCAACCCGCCTGCTGCGTACGACCGTTCGGAGGGGAACAGGGTAATGGCGCGACAGCAGCGGCACATTCGGATGGGCGCGGCGGCACTCGCCGGTACGGCGGCGGCCGGAATTCTCCTGCCGCTGGCACTGGCCACCAACGCCTCGGCGCACGTGCCGACCTGGTCGGTGACCTGCGACAAGGTCGTGGTCGACCTGATCAACTACAGCCCCAAGGCCGACGTGAAGAACACCGTCAGCCTCACCATCGGTGACGAGAAGGTCGTGGACGCCCAGGGGTTCCCGGCGGAGTTCCACGGCAAGTACCCGGTGAAGGACCACGACGCCCCGATCGTCGCCCACCTGGTGGTCAAGACCACCGAGACCCCGGCGGAGAAGGGGTGGAACATCGACGAGACCAAGACCATCGCGCCGTGCCACACCCCGACCCCGACGCCCACCCCGACCCCCACCAAGACGCCCACCCCCACGCCGACCCCGACGCAGACGCCGACCGGCACCCCGTCGACGACGCCCACCCCGAGCGGGACCCCGTCGGCCACCCCGACCCCCACCCCCAGCCGGACGACCCCGGCCGCCCCGGCCCCGGCGCCCAGCACCAGCGCCCCGGCGCTGGCCCAGACCGGTGGCAATGACGCCACCCCGATGATCGCGGCGGCCGGCGGCGGCGTGCTGCTGGTCGGCGGCGCGCTCGTGCTGCTCGCCCGCAAGCGTCGCGGCGGCACCCAGGGCTGACCCCCGGTGACCGGCTAGAACACCTGACGCCCCCGACCTCGACAGGTCGGGGGCGTCAGGCGTTGACGGGGAGGCGGCCACTCCCGGTGGCCACTCCTGGCTGCTGCTCCGGGTGGCTGCTCCGGGCGGCTACTCCCAGCGGAAGAACCGGGCGGCCGCGGCCAGCCCCAGGACGGCCCAGCCGGCCAGGATCCCGAGGTCCGACCAGGGCACCCCGGCGCCGTGCTGGAGCACCGAGCGCAGCCCGTCCGAGAGCGCCGAGATCGGCAGCAGCTCCAGCGCCGACCGCACGGCGTCCGGGAACCTGCTCAGCGGCACGATCACCCCGCCGGCCAGCAGCAGCAGGATGAACACCAGGTTGGCGGCGGCCAGGGTGGCCTCGGCCTTGAGGGTGCCGGCCATCAGCAGGCCGAGCCCGGAGAAGGCGGCGGTGCCGAGGACCAGCAGGGCGGCGACGGCCAACGGGTTGCCGTGCGGGGACCAGCCGAGGGCCAGGGCGATCACCGACAGCAGGGCGACCTGGAGGACCTCCGTCACCAGGACGCAGCCGGTCTTGGCGGTCAGCAGCGTCCAGCGCGGCAGCGGGCTGGCGCCGAGCCGCTTGAGCACGCCGTAGCGGCGCTCGAAGCCGGTGGCGATGGCCTGCCCGGTGAAGGCGGTGGACATCACGGCCAGGGCGAGCAGGCCGGGCGCCAGGAAGTCGACCCGCTTGCCGGGGCCCTCCACGGTGACGACGTCCACGGCGGAGAACAGCACCAGCAGCACGGTCGGGATGACCACGGTGAGCAGCAGCTGCTCACCGTTGCGCAGCAGCATCTTCGTCTCGAAGGCGGTCTGGGCGAGCAGCATCCGGCCGACGGGTGCGGCACCGGGCCTCGGCGCGTAGTCGGTCGTGGTGGTCACGAGCGGAGCTCCCGTCCGGTCAGGTCGAGGAAGACGTCTTCGAGGCTGCGGCGCTGTACGGCCAGCCGCTCGGGCAGGATGCCGGAGGCCGCGCACCAGCCGGTGACGGTGGCCAGCAGCCGGCTGGGGTCGAGGGGTGCCTCGACGCGGTAGCTGCCGGGGGCGGTCTCGGTGGCGGTGGCGCCGGCGGGCAGCTCCTTGAGCAGCGGGCCGAGGTCGAGGCCGGGCGGGCCGTCGAAGCGCAGGGCGTCCTCGGCGCCGCCGCGGCACAGCTCGGTCACGGTGCCGTCGGCGATGACCTTGCCGCGGTCGACGACGGCGACGCGGTCGGCGAGCTGTTCGGCCTCGTCCATGTGGTGGGTGGTGACGACCACGGTGACGCCGTCCCGGCGCAGGTCGCGGACCAGGTCCCAGGTGGCGCGGCGGGCCTGGGGGTCGAGGCCGGCGGTGGGCTCGTCCAGGAAGACCAGTTCGGGGCGGCCGACCACGGCCATCGCGAGGGCGAGCCGCTGCTGCTGGCCGCCGGAGAGCCGGCGGTAGGTGGTGCGGCCGCAGGAGCCGAGGCCGAGGCGCTCGACCAGGGCGTCCACGTCCAGCGGGTGGGCGTGCAGCTTGGCGGTGTGCCGGAGCATTTCGACGGCGCGCGCGCCCGCGTACACGCCCCCGGACTGGAGCATGACGCCGATCCGGGGCCGCAGGGCGGCGCTCTGGGCGACCGGGTCGAGGCCGAGGACGCGGACGGTGCCGGCGTCGGGGCGGCGGTAGCCCTCGCAGGTCTCGATGGTGGTGGTCTTCCCGGCGCCGTTGGGGCCGAGGACGGCGGTGATCGCGCCGGTCGCGATGGTCAGGTCGAGGCCGTCCACCGCGACCTTGTCGCCGTAGCGTTTGACCAGCCCGGAGACCTGGACCGCGGGTTCGGAATGCATACCGGCGAGTCTAAGAGGACCGAACACCCGGGCCGAACGCCCGGTCCGGAGACCGGCCTTGGTGATCATCGATGCAGGTCAGGTAAGGCTTACCTGCGTGACAGATGACACGAGTGAGGCCTGCATCACGGCTTGTCCTGCCGGAAGTAATTACGCAACACTGGTGTTGTGAAAAACATGCGCGAGCACACCCCGCAGCAGGAGGCCGAGTCGGCCCCCGGCTGCGACGTGCCCGTGACGGCCGCCGAGGTGCTGCTGGAGGGCCACCGGGCCACCAGGGACCGGGTCGCCCGGTCGATCCTGGACCACGGCCCCTCCTCCGCCGCCGACCTGGCGACCCGGCTCGGCCTCACCGCCGCCGCCGTCCGCCGCCACCTGGACGGCCTGGCCGCCGCCCGTCTGGTCGAGTCCCGCGAACAGCGGGTCTACGGCAGCCGGGGCCGGGGCCGCCCCGCCAAGGTCTTCGCCCTCACCGACGCCGGCCGGGACGCCTTCTACCAGGCGTACGACCAGCTCGCCGCCGACGCGCTGCGCTGGATCTCCGACGCGGTGGGCGGCGGCAAGGCGGGCGAGGAGGCGGTCGCCGCCTTCGCCCGCGCCCGGTTCGGCAAGCAGGGCGAGAAGTACCGGGAGACACTGCTGGGGGCCGAGGCGCAGGAGCGTCCGGAGGCCCTCGCCCAGGCGCTGAGCGCGGACGGGTACGCTGCCACGGTGCGGCGTGTCCCGTCGGCCGTGGCCAAGGCCCCGGCGGGCGCCCAGCTCTGCCAGCACCACTGCCCGGTCGCGCACATCGCCGAGCAGTTCCCGCAGCTCTGCGAGGCGGAGACCGAGGTCTTCTCCCAGCTCCTGGGCACCCATGTGCAACGGCTGGCCACCATCGCCCACGGCGACGGGGTCTGCACCACCTATGTGCCGGCACCCGGTGCCGCATCGTCGCCTGCCCAGCCCCCGGCGGGCCGCGGTTCCGATGCAGTGCCGACTGCCAGCACATGAAAACTCCGCGTCCACCGAAGATTCAGCGTCCGCGCGTTAGGAAGCTCGCATGACTGACACCGTTTCGCACCCCGAGCTCGAAGGCCTCGGCAATTACGAGTACGGCTGGGCCGACCCGGACGCCGCCGGCGCCGCGGCCAAGCGCGGGCTCAGCGAGGAGGTCGTCCGCGACATCTCGGCGAAGAAGAACGAGTCCGAGTGGATGCTGAACCTGCGGCTCAAGGGCCTCAAGCTGTTCGGCAAGAAGCCCATGCCGACCTGGGGCTCCGACCTCACCGGCATCGACTTCGACAACATCAAGTACTTCGTGCGCTCCACCGAGAAGCAGGCCGAGTCCTGGGAGGACCTGCCCGCGGACATCAAGGCCACCTACGACCGGCTGGGCATCCCGGAGGCGGAGAAGCAGCGCCTGGTCGCCGGTGTCGCCGCCCAGTACGAGTCCGAGGTCGTCTACCACCAGATCCGCGAGGACCTGGAGGAGCAGGGCGTCCTCTTCCTGGACACCGACACCGCGCTGCGCGAGCACCCGGAGATCTTCAAGGAGTACTTCGGCACCGTCATCCCGGCCGGCGACAACAAGTTCGCCGCGCTGAACACGGCGGTGTGGTCCGGCGGCTCGTTCATCTACGTGCCGAAGGGCGTGCACGTGGACATCCCGCTCCAGGCCTACTTCCGGATCAACACCGAGAACATGGGCCAGTTCGAGCGGACGCTGATCATCGTCGACGAGGACGCCTACGTCCACTACGTCGAGGGCTGCACCGCGCCGATCTACTCCTCCGACTCGCTGCACTCGGCGGTCGTCGAGATCATCGTCAAGAAGGGCGGCCGCTGCCGCTACACGACCATCCAGAACTGGTCGAACAACGTCTACAACCTGGTCACCAAGCGCGCCGTGGCGTACGAGGGCGCGACCATGGAGTGGGTCGACGGCAACATCGGCTCCAAGGTCACCATGAAGTACCCGGCCGTCTACCTGATGGGCGAGCACGCCAAGGGCGAGACCCTGTCGATCGCCTTCGCGGGCGAGGGCCAGCACCAGGACGCCGGCGCCAAGATGGTGCACATGGCGCCGAACACCTCCTCCAACATCGTCTCCAAGTCGGTGGCGCGCGGCGGCGGCCGGACCTCCTACCGCGGTCTGATCGAGATCGGTGAGGGCTCCAAGGGCGCCAAGTCCAACGTGCTGTGCGACGCGCTGCTGGTCGACACCATCTCCCGCTCGGACACCTACCCGTACGTGGACGTCCGCGAGGACGACGTGTCCATGGGCCACGAGGCGACCGTCTCCAAGGTCAGCGAGGACCAGCTGTTCTACCTGATGAGCCGGGGCATGACCGAGTTCGAGGCGATGGCGATGATCGTCCGCGGCTTCGTCGAGCCGATCGCGCGCGAGCTGCCGATGGAGTACGCGCTGGAGCTCAACCGGCTGATCGAGCTGCAGATGGAGGGCGCGGTCGGCTGACGACCGGCCGAACCGCCGCCATCCATCCGGATTTCCTGAGGAAGAGAGCACTACGAACAGCCATGGCTGACGTTCAGAACACCACCGGCTCCACCACCGCCGGTTCGATCGAGGTCGGTACCGCCGGCGCGGGCGAGCAGCTCGCCGGCCCCGGCACCGGCCGGACCAGCGTCCACCAGCCGATCGACGCGCGCGTCGCGGTCAAGCCGTCCTTCGACGTGAACGACTTCCCGGTGCCCACCGGCCGCGAGGAGGACTGGCGGTTCACCCCGCTGCACCGCCTCGCCGGCCTGCACGACGGCACCGCCGCCGCCGGTGAGCGGGGCGCGGACAAGGTCGAGTTCGCGCTGCCGGACGGCGTCACCGCCGAGACCGTCGGCCGCGACGACGCCCGGCTGGGCAAGGCCGGCACGCCGGTCGACCGGGTCGCCGCGCAGGCGTTCAGCGCGTTCGAGCAGGCCCTGGTGGTCACCGTCCCCAAGGACGCGGTGCTGACCGAGCCGGTCAGGATCGACGTGCGCGCCGAGGGCGGGGTCCGCTTCGCCCACGTGGTGATCGACGTCAAGCCGTTCGCCGAGGCCGTCGTGGTGCTCAACCACGAGGGCACCGGCACCCGGGCCGCCAACGTCGAGCTGCTGGTCGGCGACGGCGCCAAGCTCACCTTCGTCTCCGTCCAGGACTGGGACCGGGACGCCGTCCACGTCGCCCAGCAGAGCGCGCTGGTCGGCCGGGACGCCTCGTTCAAGTCCGTGGTCGTCACCTTCGGCGGCGACCTGGTGCGCCTCCACCCGCGGGTCAACTACGCGGCCCCCGGCGGCGAGGCCGAGCTGTTCGGCCTGTACTTCGCCGACGCCGGCCAGCACCTGGAGCACCGCCTGGTCATCGACCACGACACGCCGCACTGCCGGTCGAACGTGGCGTACAAGGGCGCGCTGCAGGGCCAGGACGCCCACGCGGTCTGGGTCGGCGACGTGCTGATCCGCGCCGCCGCGCTCGGCACCGACACCTACGAGCTCAACCGGAACCTGGTGCTCACCGACGGCGCCCGGGTCGACTCGATCCCGAACCTGGAGATCGAGACCGGCGAGATCGTCGGCGCCGGCCACGCCTCGGCGACCGGCCGCTTCGACGACGAGCAGCTGTTCTACCTGATGGCCCGCGGCATCCCGGCCGACGAGGCCCGCCGTCTGGTGGTCCGCGGCTTCTTCGCCGAGCTGCTCCAGCAGATCGGGGTCGCCGAGGTCCAGGAGCAGCTCCTGGTGAAGATCGACGCAGAGCTGGAAGCGGCGGTCTGATCCCGATGAGCTTCCTGCGTGCCTGCGCGCTGAGCGACCTCCAGGAGGACGTGCCCAAGCGCGTGGACCTCAACGGCGTGCCGGTCTCGGTCGTCCGCACCGACGAGGGGGTGTTCGCGATCAACGACACCTGCTCGCACGCGAACGTCTCGCTCTCGGAGGGCGAGGTCGAGAACTGCATGATCGAGTGCTGGCTGCACGGCTCCAGCTTCGACCTGCGCACCGGCAAGCCCTCCGGCCTGCCCGCCACCAAGCCGGTCGCTGTCTACCCCGTAAAGATCGAAGGGGACGATGTGCTCGTCTCCGTCAACCAGGAGTCCTGAGTACACATGGCAACCCTTGAAATCCGCGACCTGCACGTCTCCGTCGACGCCGAGAACGGCCCGCGCGAGATCCTGAAGGGCGTCGACCTGACCGTGAAGCAGGGCGAGACCCACGCCATCATGGGTCCGAACGGCTCCGGCAAGTCCACCCTGGCCTACTCGCTGGCCGGCCACCCGAAGTACACCGTCACCGGCGGCACCGTGCTGCTGGACGGCGAGGACGTCCTGGAGATGTCCGTCGACGAGCGCGCCAAGGCCGGCGTCTTCCTGGCCATGCAGTACCCGGTCGAGGTCCCCGGCGTCTCGGTCTCCAACTTCCTGCGCACCGCCGCCACCGCCGTCCGCGGCGAGGCCCCCAAGCTGCGGCTGTGGGTCAAGGAGGTCAAGGAGGCGATGGCCGCCCTGCAGATGGACCCGGCGTTCGCCGAGCGCAACGTCAACGAGGGCTTCTCCGGCGGTGAGAAGAAGCGCCACGAGATCCTCCAGCTGGAGCTCCTCAAGCCGAAGATCGCGATCCTCGACGAGACCGACTCCGGCCTGGACGTCGACGCGCTGCGCATCGTATCCGAGGGCATCAACCGGGTCCGCTCCACCGGCGAGGTCGGCACCCTGCTGGTGACCCACTACACCCGCATCCTGCGGTACATCAAGCCCGACCACGTCCACGTCTTCGCGGGCGGCCGCATCGTCGAGTCCGGCGGCGCCGAGCTGGCCGACAAGCTGGAGAACGAGGGCTACGAGGCGTATGTGAAGGGGGGCGCTTCCGAGTGACCCACGCTTTTACGGGACTGCTGGACACCGACGCGATCCGCAAGGACTTCCCGGTCCTGCAGCGTCTGCTCCACGAGGACAAGCCGCTGGTCTACCTGGACAACGCGGCGACCTCGCAGAAGCCGCGCCAGGTGCTGGAGGCGCTGAACGGTTACTACGAGCGGCACAACGCCAACGTCCACCGCGGCGTGCACGTGCTCGCCGAGGAGGCCACGGCGCTGTACGAGGGCGCCCGCGACAAGGTCGCGGCCTTCGTCAACGCGCCGAGCCGCAACGAGGTGATCTTCACCAAGAACGCCTCCGAGTCGCTCAACCTCGTTGCCAACATGCTCGGTTGGGCCGACGAGCCGTACAAGGTCGACGCCGACTCCGAGATCGTGATCACGGAGATGGAGCACCACTCCAACATCGTCCCGTGGCAGCTGCTCTCGCAGCGCACCGGTGCGAAGCTCAAGTGGTTCGGGCTCACCGACGAGGGCCGGCTCGACCTGTCCGACATCGACGAGCTGATCACCGAGAAGACCAAGGTGGTCTCCTTCACCCTGGTCTCCAACCTGCTCGGCACCGTCAACCCGGTCGAGACGATCGTCCGCAAGGCCCAGTCGGTCGGCGCGCTGGTCGTCATCGACGCCTCGCAGGCCGCGCCGCACATGGTGCTCGACGTCCAGGCGCTGGAGGCCGACTTCGTCGCCTTCACCGGCCACAAGATGCTCGGCCCGACCGGCATCGGCGTGCTCTGGGGCCGCCAGGAGCTGCTGGAGGACCTCCCGCCGTTCCTCGGCGGCGGCGAGATGATCGAGACCGTCACCATGGGCTCGTCCACCTACGCCCCGGCGCCGCACAAGTTCGAGGCCGGCACCCCGCCGATCGCCCAGGCGGTCGGGCTCGGCGCGGCCATCGACTACCTGTCGGCCATCGGCATGGACAAGATCGCCGCGCACGAGCACGCGATCACCGAGTACGCGGTGGAGCGCCTGCTGGAGGTCCCCGACCTGCGGATCATCGGTCCGCGCACGGCCGTGGACCGCGGTGCCGCGATCTCCTTCACCCTCGGCGACATCCACCCGCACGACGTGGGCCAGGTGCTGGACGAGCAGGGCATCGCCGTGCGCGTCGGACACCACTGCGCGCGTCCGGTCTGCCTCCGGTACGGAATTCCGGCGACCACGCGGGCGTCGTTCTACCTGTACTCGACGCCGGGCGAGGTCGACGCACTGATCGACGGCCTGCACCACGTCCGGAACTTCTTCGGCTGACGGGACAGGGCAGGACGATCATGAAGCTCGACTCGATGTACCAGGACATCATCCTGGACCACTACCGCAACCCGAAGGGCAAGGGGCTGCGGGACGGCGACGCCGAGGTGCACCACGTCAACCCGACGTGCGGCGACGAGATCACCCTGCGGGTGAAGCTCGACGGCGCGACCGTCGCCGACGTCTCGTACGAGTCCCAGGGCTGCTCGATCAGCCAGGCCAGCGCCTCGGTGCTGAACGAGCTGGTCGTCGGCAAGACCGTCGGCGAGGCCCAGGCCGTCCAGGAGGCCTTCCTGGAGCTGATGCAGAGCAAGGGCCAGGGCGAGGGCGACGAGGAGGTGCTGGAGGACGCGGTCGCGTTCGCCGGCGTCTCCAAGTACCCGGCCCGGGTCAAGTGCGCGCTGCTCAGCTGGATGGCCTGGAAGGACGCCACCGCCCAGGCGCTCGCCAAGCACCCCGTTGTGAACGACTGAACCTGCAGAGGGAGGACAAGACCATGAGTGACGAGAGCACCACCGCCGCCGCCACCGCCGATGCCACGGCCTCCGCTGCGGACACCGCCGCGGAGGAGCAGCCGAACGGCGTCATCATCGTCGGCACCACCGCCGGGACCGTCTCGGTCGAGGACCTGACCGAGGCCCTGATGGACGTCGTCGACCCCGAACTGGGCATCGACGTCGTCAACCTGGGCCTGATCTACGGCATCCACATCGACGAGTCCGACGTGGCCACCATCGACATGACGCTCACCTCGGCGGCCTGCCCGCTGACCGACGTCATCGAGGACCAGGCCAAGACCGCCACCGACGGCCTGGTCCAGGACCTGCGGATCAACTGGGTCTGGATGCCGCCGTGGGGCCCGGACAAGATCACCGACGACGGCCGCGACCAGCTGCGCGCGCTCGGCTTCAACGTCTGAGGTCGTCCGTCGATCGTCGATCGTCAACCGCTGCCCGGGACTCCTTCGTGGAGTCCCGGGCAGCGGCGTTTCCGCCACCGGGTGAACACCCGCGCGTGGTCTGCTTAGTTGAGTGGTTCTGCCGCCGTTCCCCACCATCCCCCCCCCCCACCCGCCTGCCGGCGGGTGCCCGCCCCGGCCCTCGCCGCGCGCCGCCGGGCCAGGCGGGCGCGCGACGGTGATGGAGCAGGGTGATGCAGCCCTTGCCGAGGTCGAGCCGCAGCCAGAGGATTCGCAGGGGCAGCCCGTGAACGATGTAGGCCCGCAGGTGGTCGGTGTGCGGATAGTGGTGCTCGGGGTGGGTATGGAGATCGTGGCAGATGGATCGGAGGCCGAGCAGGAGGTTGCAGGCCCCGGGACCGAGGTTGAAGCACAGGTGCCGGCGACCTTGTGTGGGCGATAGCGAGAGTCACGCGGGTTCCTCCCGGCCGTGGTTCACCGGTCGTCGAGGGTGTCGGCGAAGGTCACGTCCAGCTCGGCGACCAGGGCTTCGGCGAGTTCGGCCTGCTGGGCGCGGTCGATGAGGACCTTGCCGAGGTTGGCGACGCCCCGCAGTGTGGTCAGGTCGTTGCCCTGCAGGTCAAGGTCCTGGTACTTGCCCCGGCCGAACTCGGTCAGCCGCAGGGTGCAGGTGTCGAGGACCGCGCCGCTGAGGTCGCAGCCGGTGAACGACGCCTCGGTGAGCCCGCACTTGGAGAAGACGACCGCGCCGGTGGCGCGGATCTGCTCGAAGGTCGCGTAGTCGAGCTTGCAGTTGTCGAAGAGGACGTTGTCCAGGGTCACGCCGATGAGCCCGGCGCCCATGATCCTGCAGTTGCGGAAGACGACCCGGGAGAGCTTGCTGTCGGTGATGCGGGCGGTAGCGAGGTCGCAGGTGTCGAACTCGACGGATTCCAGGCGGACTTGGTCGAGCCGCACGCGGTCGGCCCGCAGGTTGGAGACGCGGCCGGTGACGAGGCGGGTCTCGGCCAGGTCCAGGGCTCGCAGGTCGGCGTCGCCGTACTGGAAGTCCTGGACGATGCCCCGGGCGGAGTCCAGGGTGGTGACGTTGGACAGGTACAGGCCGGGCTCGTTCAGGTGGGGCAGGGTCACGGTGACACGTCGGAAGGTGATGTCGTCCATGGGAGGCTCTGTTCTGTCGAAGGTCGGACCGTACGAGTCCTTGGGTGAGTGGAATTCGGGGAGTCCGTTCGACTCCCGGAACCGTTCGATGTCGAGATCGTCACCGACGCCTGGAAGCCCTGGAGTTCCTGGACAGGGGAACGCCGCTGCTCGGGGCTGAGTGAACCTGTGGGTGGTCGGCTTCGGTGGGTAGGTTCAGCGCCGTTTCTTACCATCCACCCCCACCCATCCAGCCAGGCGGCGCGCGGCGCTGATGGAACCTGGCTCAGGCGGCGATGTGTGTAGGCCGGCGGCCGGTTATTGCGGAGCGCAGGGCAGTTCGGACTCGGTGGGCACCTATGGTGGCCACGTCCGCGTCCTTGCAGGCTATGGCGGTTCGGGTGGTCAGGCCGGCGCACGGGCGGCAGATGCCCGGTCGTGGCACGGGGTCGTGGCACGTGGCGCACTCGGCGTACCGGGCTGGTGGCCGTGCAACGGGCCGGGCGGGCGGCATCTTGCGCTCCAGGCGGTAGCGGAGTACGGCGATTGCCGAGTGCACCAGGATGGGCAGGCCTGGCAGCAGGGCCAGGGCGAGGTCGGCGTCGGCCGCGCCGCGTTGCAGCCACTGTGCGACGAGGGGCGCGAGTTCGGCGGCTTCGGCCTCGCCCAGGCGCAGCCGGGGTTCGGGGAGGAGGGGGATTTCCTCCAGGAGGTATTCGCCCCGGCCTTCCTGGCTGAACTCGGGCCCGGTGGCCGCCGCGAGCATCCACGCACTACTGAGGCCTGAACAGCCTCATGGAGCGCTCGTTCTTCTCGAAGCCGAGCGACTGGTACAACTGTGCGCCGTCTGCGCTTGTGTTGAGGCTGACCAGCCCACAGTCCTGGTCCCAGAACCAGGCCAGGAGTCTGGTCGTGACCGCCCTGCCGTTCCCTTGGCGGCGGCAGCCTGGTGTCGTCTGGACAAGGTGCACATACCCGGCCCGGCCGCTGTAAGTCGGCCCGGGTGGCGCTTCGTAGATGCTTCCGAGTGCGACTGAGACGACAGAATCGGCGGGCCCGTCGATGACGAATCCGGCCATGTCCTCAGCGCGGGCAAGGCCATCCACCAGGTAGGCGGTGAGGTCCTCGAACCACCGGCCGGTCGGGGGTGCCTTGATCATCTGCGCGCGGAGGCGGGCTATCGACAGCGCGTCTGCTCCTGTTGCTCTCCGTACATCCACACCGGCTCATCCTTCGATCGGGTGAACGCGCGATACGCCTCTGGACACCCAGGACGCCGCTCCCATCCGTCATCAGGTCAACACCGATCGCGGTGAACGGCAACTTGAACCCATGAGCGCCGCTACCGTGTTCGCATGACTGTCGCCCCTTCGTCCGTCCGTGTCCGCTTCGCTCCGAGCCCCACGGGCATGTTCCACGTCGGTGGCGCCCGCTCGGCGCTCTACAACTGGGCGACGGCACGACAGTGCGGCGGCAAGTTCATCCTTCGGATCGAGGACACCGACGCGGCCCGCAACCGCGAGGAGTGGACCGAGGGGATCATCAGCGCGCTCGCGTCCATCGGCATCTCGAAGGCGGACCCGGCGTTCGAGGGCCCCTACTTCCAGTCGGAGAACGAGACCCGGCACCGCGAGGCCGCCGCCGAGCTGTACGCGGCCGGCCGGGCGTACTACTGCGACTGCACGCGCGAGCAGGTCGCCGAGCGAACTGGATCCCAGCAGCTTGGCTACGACGGGTTCTGCCGTGAGCGGGGCCTGGGCTTCGAGGCTGGCCGGGCCCTGCGGTTCCGCACCCCGGACGAGGGGGTCACTGTGGTGGCGGACCTGATCCGCGGTAACCCCGAGTTTCCCAACGCGGCCATCGAGGATTTCGTGGTCGCGCGGGGCGATGGCAGTCCGGTGTTCCTACTGGCGAACGTGGTAGACGACCTCGATGAGGGGATCACCCAGGTGATCCGTGGCGAGGAGCATCTCTCGAACACCCCCAAGCAGCAGTTGCTGTGGGCGGCCCTGGGCGCCGAGCCGCCGGTCTGGGCGCACCTGCCGGTCATTGTCAACGAGAAGCGGCAGAAGCTCTCCAAGCGGCGCGACAAGGTGGCGCTGGAGGACTACCTGGCTGAGGGCTACCTGCCGGAGGCGGTGGTCAACTACCTGATGCTGCTGGGCTGGGGCCCGAAGGACGACGTCGAGATCCGTCCGTACGCCGAGCTGGAGCAGTTGTTCCGCGTGGAGGACGTGAACGGCTCCTCTGCGTTCTTCGACGTCAAGAAGCTGGCCTCGTTCAACGGCGAGTACCTTCGGGCGCTTCCGGTGGACGAGTTCGAGGCGGCGTGCGCACCGTGGTTGTCCTCCCCGCGGGCCCCCTGGGTGGCGGAGGCGTTCGATCCGGTGCAGTTCGCCGCCGTGGCCGGCCTGGCACAGACGCGGATCTCGGTGCTGTCGGAGATCACCGCGTACGTCGACTTCCTGTTCCTGGATGAGCCGGTGCGCGACGAGGCGTCGTGGGCGAAGGCGATGAAGGAGGGGGCGGCGGACCTGCTTCGGGAGGCTCGGCGGCGGCTGGCCGAGGCTGTGTGGGAGACGGCCGCACTCAAGGCGGTGCTGGAGGAGACGGCGGCCGTCTTCGGGTTGAAGCTGGGCAGGGCCCAGGCTCCGATCCGGGTAGCGGTGACCGGCCGGACGGTGGGGCTGCCGCTGTTCGAGTC
This sequence comes from Kitasatospora sp. NPDC059146, assembly GCF_042786665.1. NCBI lineage: Bacteria > Bacillati > Actinomycetota > Actinomycetes > Kitasatosporales > Streptomycetaceae > Kitasatospora > Kitasatospora sp. NPDC059146. The sequence continues at coordinate 76,222 of NZ_JBHZCY010000004.1, forward strand.
CTTGGAGGTCCTCGGCCGCGAGCGGACCCTGGTGCGCCTGGACAAGGCTCTGGCTGAGTTGGCGTGATGCATGCGGCCCGCACGCCCTGGTGGGTGTGCGGGCCCTGCTCGTCCTCCGGCCGGTCAGCGCAGGTCGACCAGGCGGTGTTCGGTTCCCTCCGGTTCTGCGGGCATCGACCACAGCGGGCAGACCGGGATCGTGGTGCGATCGCAGTCGTTGCTGATCAGGGTCTTCTGCAGGTGGTCGTACGCCGCACAGCCGCCTCCGCAGGTGGAGCTGTGCGAGCAGGTGCGGCAGTTCACGGAGATGGTGTTGACGAGGGTGAGTTCGCTGATGCCGTTCTGGAGACGGGGGTGGATCGCCCCGTTGCGGAACTCGCCGTAGTGAAGGTCGGTGTCGAAGAACGCCGAGCAGATGTACACCCGGCCGTCGGGGAAGATCGCGAGGCGTTCGAGGTTGCGGGCGGTGCAGCCGCCGTATCCGGCGGACCGCAAGGCGGGAAGCTGGTCTGCGGTGGCGAACGCGGGCGGGTAGAAGACGCGCACGCGGCGGCCGGCGGCGGCTTCACGGATCTGGCCGCACAGCTGCACCCATTCGTCCGGGGGGATCTGGAAGTGGGGCTTGTCCAGGCCCAGGCCGGTGGGGGTGAAGTAGTGGAAGGAGAGCATCTCCAGGCCGATGGAGTCGGCGAGGTCGATGGCGTCGAACACGTCGGCCCGGTTCGCGGTGGTGACGGTGAAGATGGCGCGGGTCTGGAAGCCGTCGGCGACGGCGCGCTCCATGCCGGTGAGCAGGGGGCGCCAGGTCTTCTCGCCGCGCATCTGCTCGTGCGTCTCCTGGTGGGCGCCGTCCATGGAGAAGGAGAAGGAGTCGAGGCGGCCCTGCAGCAGGGGCCAGGTCTTCGGGGGGATGAGGCCGTTGGAGGTCAGGACGGCCTTGTACCCCTGGGCCTTGCAGATGTCGAGGATGTCGCCGAACTGGGGGTGCGTGGTCGGCTCACCGCCTAGCAGGTAGACCTTGTACTGGCCGTAGGCGACGCGGAGGCTGGAGAGGATGTCCTCGACCATAGCGGGGGTCATGCGCCGCTCGGCATCGAGGCGGGCGCCCATGTAGCAGTGCTTGCAGCGCAGTTGGCACTTCTCGGTGATGTAGAGGAACAGGAACGGTTCCTTGGCCGCAGTGGCGTGCGCGGCGGCGTGTTGGAGGGTGTCGGTCACGGTGCTTGTCTCCCTTCTCTCCCTTGTCAGCGCAGGGCGTGCAGCGAGTCGTCTTCGCGGGCACCCCAGGCGGAGACCGTCCACAGGATGCACAGCGGCGTGGTGTCGCGGTCGCAGGAGTAGAAACCCTCATCCCGGTAGGCGGGGATCTGGGAGTACGCGGGGCAGCCGCCGCCGCAGGTGCCGGTGTTGGGGCAGCCGGTGCACACCGGGTCGGTGGTGAGGTAGGCGTTGAGCTCGTTGTTCGGGTCGGGGTTCAGGACGAGCCGGTCGCCGTTGAAGGTGGCGTGGTGCCGGCCGTTGTCCATGAAGACGGGGCACGCGAAGACGGTGCCGTCCGGGTAGACGTGCGGCCGGTCGAGGGTGCGGGCGGGACAGCCGGGGTAACCACGGTCGAACCATGCCGCCTGGTCGCCGGCCTTGACGAAGGTGGGCGGGTAGTAGACCGCCAGGCGCGGCTCCGGCGGGAAGGCTTCGATCTCGGCGCAGAAGTCCATCCACTCGGTGGGGTTGAGCGGCTGGAGGAATCGGGCGCCGTTCCCCGTCTTGCCGAGGTTGTGGAAGCTGAGGGTGTGGGCGCCGAGTTCGGCGAGGAAGGGGATGAGGTCGAGGGCTCCTTCGCGGTTGGTCTGCGAGACGGTGCACATCACGCGGACCTGGTAGCCGAGTTCACGCGCCTGGGAGATGTGGCGGACGACCTTGTCGTAGTTGGTGGGGTTGCCGCGGATCTTGCGGTGGATGCGCGGGTCGGCGGACTCCAGGGAGAAGTTGAAGCTGCTCAGGGCACTCGGCGGGATCTTGCCGAACAGCTCGTCGTCGAAGTCGCCGTTGCTGCTGATGGTGACCTGGTAGCCGCGCTTGCGACCCTCGCTGACGATGGTGGGCAGCTCGGGGTGCATGGTGGGCTCGCCGCCGAGGAGGTAGAGCTTGTCGTGGCCTCCGGTGATCCGGAAGTAGTCCATGATCTTGATGGCGGTCTCGATGGTCATGGTGTTGGCGGCGTTGAGGCGGTCGTTGCCGACGTAGCAGGTCTTGCAGCGCAGGCCGCAGGCGGTGGTCGGGTAGAGGAAGACGAACCGTTCGCGGGTCTGGCGGTAGATCGGCGGCCTCGGGGTGGGCATGCCGAGGGAGACGCTGGTCATCGGGCTGGTCCTTCCGGTTCTGAGTGGAGGAAGGCGAGGCACTGGGCGGACAAGGGCGAGGCCAGAGCCGCGACAGACAGCGGGCAGGTGGCGCCGTCCGGCGGCGCGACGTTGACGGGGCTGCCGGGGTACAGGACTGCGGATCGGGCGGCCAGTTCGGTACCGAACCAGCGCTCCAGCCCGATTCCGACCGGTGTGTCGGTCCAGGAGTCCGTGGCGTCTCTGTCCTGCCACAGGCCGGCGAGCCGCTGTTGCGGGCTGCCGGATTGCAGGCGCAACCGGCCCTTGTGCTCCTGGACCCGGGGCATCGGCCAAGCGGAGAAGTAGGTCGCGGCCCGGGCTTCGAGCGCCGGCAGCAGGCCCGCCGGGTCGTGGACGGCGGTCTTCGGGTCGGTGAGGAACTTGAAGACCACGTCGCCCTTGCGGAACACCGACAGCGGACAGTCGGCGAGGTAGCACGCGGACCGCTGAACGGCGGGCACTGCCGCGATGCAGTGTTCCGTGAAGGCCAACAGGGTGTTGAGGGTGTCGAGGGTGAGGATCTCTCCGCAGTGGTCGAAGTCGAGGCCGGCGGCCTGGTGGACGTCGCGCAGACGTTCGGCGAGGAGCCGCTCCCGGTCGTGGTCGCTGCGAGCGGTGACGACGAAGAGGTCGATGTCGCTGGTCGTCTTGTCGCTGCCGCGTGCATACGAGCCGCCGACGAAGGAGCACAGGAGGTCGTCGCCGAAGATCTCGACGGCGGCTCGGCTGGCCGTTGAGACGGCCTGGGCGCCGGTCATGCGGCCAGCCCGGTAGTGCCGCCGGAGCGGTCGGCGATGGCCTCGGCCGCGGCGAGGCCGCCGACGGCGGCCTGGAGGATGCCCTGGGCCAGCCCGGTGCAGTCGCCGGCTGCGTACACACCGGGGGCCGTGGTCTCGAGGTTGTCGGTGAGGCTCAACTCATCCCAGAGGTTCTCCAGTTCGAGGCCGATCACGGCGATCTGGGCGGCGGCGTGGCTGGTCAGGGCGCTGCCGTTGAAGTAGGCCATCAGGTCTTCGAAGGCGTCACACAGAGCGGCGTGGATGGCCCGGGGCAGGATGCCCGCGAGGTCGGTGACCTGGTAGTCGCGAAGCGAGGGGTGGAAGCCGCTGAGTTCGGCGAACTGCTCAAGGCTGGTGCAGTCGAGGGCGCGGCTACGGAAGTCGGGGTACCACTGGAGGACGGGCTTGCCCGGCCGGTCGGTCCTCAGCCTCCGGTACGGCGCGAGGAGGTTCTCGTCGACCCAGGCTGTGGTGCGCGGAGTACCGTCGGGGGCTCGTAGCTGTGCCAGCAGGGCGAAGTTCGCGGTGCTGCCCGTCTTTGCCTCGGGGATGATATGGCCGTCGAGGAGCGTGTGGTCGCCGTAGTCCGTGAACTTGATTCGGCCGCCGCCCGGTCCGGCGCAGTAGCAGAACGTCTTGATCTTCACGCCGTTGGTGAGGATGGTGGTCTTGAAGTCCTCGTGGATGTCGGACCCGCGACGCAGGAGCGCCGTCGGGGCCTCGAAGCGGACTCCCACGGAGGGAGCGGGCGCGGAGTAGGAGAGTTCGAGGCGCCGAAGAGCCTGCTGCCACCAGCGCTGGCCGCGCCGTCCAACTGCGACGACCACCGAACTCGCGTGCACAGTCTCGCTGGTGCCGGCATGCCCCGCAGTCTCGGCTTGCCACCCATGTCCTAGCGGACGGAGGGACGTGACCTGTGTCTGCATCCGCAACTCGGTGCCCGGGGCGGCTGTGATGCGGTGGTGGAGCCGTTCGATCAGCGTGCGGACCTGCTCCGCGCTGAGCGAGGCCACCGGGTAATCCTTGACCTTGAACGGGCCGTCGGTGGGGCGTGCTCCGCGGAAGGCAGGCTGCTCCGCACCGCACAGTCGCCGCACGGCCCGGTCGGCGAGGGCTGCGGCCCGTTCGGTGCCGAGGAGTTCGGCGAGGCGCCTGCCGCTGGGGAACTGCGAGAGCTTGACCCCGTCCCCGTAGTGGATGGAGCCGCCGAATCCGGAGATCACGTTGCAGATGCCCTTGCACCCGTTGCAGGAGTGCATGAGGTCCACCGGGCAGGTCCGACGCTGGTAGAGGCGGCCGGCGTCGACCAGCAGCACCCTGGCTCCGTTCTCAGCGAGGCGATCGGCGGCGACCAGCCCAGCGGGGCCGGCGCCGATCACCAGAGTGTCGACGATCGTGGTCAACTGCATCCTCCATAGTGGTTCTCGATCCAGGAGGAGGCCGCGCGAGCGGCCTCGATGGTTGGTCGGTTGCCGTCCTCGATGAGGTCGGTGACGGCCGGGTGATGCAGGTGCTGGTAGTTCGGACGCTCATGCAGGACGGGCGTCGCGCACAGGTCGACGACCAGCCGGCGTCCGGTGGCGTCCACGAGGCGAGTGATGTGGTCGCGGTACTGCGGTGTGAGCCCGGACGTCGCGAGCACCAGGTCGAAGCCGCTGTCCCGAACGGTGTCGGGCAGGTCCGTGATCCGTAGAACAGTCGTCCCGGCGGACCCGGTCCGCAGGAGCCGACGAAGCTTTTGGGGGTTGCGGGTCAGGAGGAAGACGCGGCGATCATCGCCGAGTTCATGTGCGACGGCTTGGGCGAGCATGCCGCCCCCGACCACGACCAGGTTGCTCGACTGAGCTGTCGACACTCCCAGCAGGGTTCGGGCGAGGTCGCGGTAGTCGAGTCGAGCGCGGAGACCGAAGCGGCGCCGCGCCTGGTCGGCTAGCAGGAGCACCTCTGCTCCCGCCGGCCGAAGCGGATGGTCAGTGGGCAGCCGGTCGAAGGCCGCATGCACCTGCTGGAAGACGAGCTGTTCCCCGAGGATCAGCGACATCGTGCCTGCGGCGATCTGGGTCAGTCGGGAGGCGGCGGCGTCGTGGCCAGTGATCCTCCGGCTGAGCCGGATCGAGAGCGGCGCGGTGGCCACCATGGCAGGTTCCGCCTCGTACCACTCGACGCGGTGGCAGGTGCGCAGCAATAGCCCGGTCGCCGAGCTCGTACCGACCGCGCCGTCCAACTGTTGGAACGACGCTCCCAATTCACCGAGCGAGTTCGTGGTGGCGTCGTTGAAGGCGCACCATGCAATCCGGCCTATGGCATGTGCTGAGCTGGTCCTGCCTTCGAGCGGTGGATCAGCTGTCTGGGTCATGAGTACCTCCTCAGTTCCACTGCTCTGGCGCTGGCTAGAAACGCCGTCGATGAATGGGGGCCGCGGACAGCCAAGGCGAGAGCGCGGGGCACCCGGTGATACGAAGTGGTGGTGCCGCGCCCTATCTCTGGCGCTTGGCCTCATCCAGCGTGAGACGGACACGCTTTCCCGTGAGCAGGGGGCAGAATTCGAGCCTCGCGGCCAGCCATGCCGGTGGGCTTGTCCCACAGGTGGGTGACCATGACCGCCCGAGTGCGGGGGGGGGATCAGCTTCTCAATCCGGTTCGGGTCGATGTCGCCGTCCGCTCGGGTCTCGCACAGCACCGGCACTGCACGGAGGTGGAACAGCGGCGAGGCGGTGGCGTGGAGACTCCTTCCGCTTCATGAAGGAACTTCTTCGGTGCACGAAGAGTAGAGCCCAACTCACGGCCACCAACCAGGCTTTGTCTGTAGTCCCGGGGTGGTCCCGGCATCGCTTGCAGTAAGCTCGCGGTCACTGTCGATGATGGGATTGGTCTCGTGGACGACCAGATCCGGCACCCCCTCGCGTACGCCCGCGCGCTTCGCGGCTGGTCCCAGACCGACCTCGCGGCCCGCATCCACCACGCCGCCAGGAGCAGGCCCGAAGGCCTTCGCTCCGGCACCGACAAGGCCGCCGTCAGCAAGTGGGAGAACTGGCGCAAGACGCCCAGCATCGAATCCCAGCTCCTGATCGCTGAAGCCTTCGACGTCCCGATCGCCGACCTGGAAGCCTTCGAGTGGCCCCACTGGCTGCCCGGCCAGGAACAACCGGTGCCGCTCGGGGCGGCATCCACCGTTCACGCACTTCGAGACGCACAGAGAGCCGCCATGGACCATCGCCGCCGCACCTTCATGACCTTCAGCGCGCTTGCGCTGGCCGGGCTCTCGGCCCAGTGGGCCGTCCTCGAACCCGACCGGCTCACCACTGCTCTGAACGGCAATCGCGTCGACGCCGAACTGGTCGACTGGCTGGAAGACACCAGTGCCAAGTTGACCGCCTTGCCCACCGAACAGCGCCAGCACACGTCCAAGCTGATCGATGCTCAGCTCGACACCGTGATCGACCTGCTGGAACACGGTCGCTACACCGAACCCGTCGGCCGGCGGCTTCACCTGCTGGCCGCCTCCCTGGCCAGCACCTGCGGTTGGCACCGCTTCGACCAAGGGCATCACTTCGCGGCGGGCAAGCTCTGGAACGCTGCGCTCACCAACGCGCACGCCGCCCGCGACCGCGACCTCGGCGCCGGTATCCTCTCCGACTTCGCCTACCAGTCGATCTGGCTCACCCAGCCCGATGCCGCCGTCGAACCGCTCAGCCAGGCGCTCATCCACACCCGGCACCCCACCGCCCGGTCCCTGCTCTACCTCCGCCGGGCCCGCGCACACGCCGCCCTTGGTGCTTCCTCCGACTGTCACCGCGACCTCACCGCCGCCGAGGCGGCCTTGCTGACCGACAGCCCCGACCCGGCCCCAGGCTGGTGCCGGTGGATGAGCGCGGCAGACCTGGCCGTCGACTCCGGCCAGTGCATGCTCGACCTCCGCCGTCCCGGCGAAGCGCACGCCCGCATCGACGAGGGCATGAGCCTGTTGCCACGCTCCCGCGACAAGACCCGCGGGATCTTCCTGGCATACGAGGCCCGCAGCCTCCTACAGGCACGCGAGGTCGAACAGGCCCTCGCCGTCACGAACCAGTCCCTCGACCTCGCCACCCGGATCGGTGCCGAACGGTGCGTCACCCTGGTACGCGAACTCGCCCCGGTGTTCCAGTCCTACCGCCAGGTCGACGGCGTCGACGACCTCATGGATCGCCTCAAGGCGAGCTGACGCTGGCTGAGTGCGGTGATCCGCTCGATCCGCTGAGCCACTCCACGCCGAAACCTCTTGTTCGGAATGTTCGTGCGGCAGCCAACAATGACGCTGTCGAGGACATCGACGTGATGTGGTTTCTTCGAAACTTGGTGGCCTGCTTCATCGACGCCGATACGATTCCCCACCCGTCCACGCTGTCCTGGAGGAGCAGACGTGACACAGCAGAGTGCGGAGGAACGCTCGGGAATTGCCGCCGCGGTCGTGGTCCAGGAAGGCCGCGTCCTGATGGTGAGGCGGCGGGTCGGTGAGGGCCAGCTGTCTTGGCAGTTCCCGGCCGGTGAGATCGAGGCTGGTGAGTCGCCCGAGGAGGCGGCGGTTCGCGAGACGGCGGAGGAGACCGGACTGGGTGTGGCCGTCGTCGGTTTCCTGGGTGAGCGGGTGCACCCGAAGTCGGGCCGGCTGATGTCATACGCGGCCTGCGAGGTCGTTGGCGGCACCGCCGAGGTGGTGGATTTGGACGAACTGGACGCTTTCGCGTGGGTGGCACTTGCCGAGATCCCCGAGTACGTGCCGTACGGGCTGTTCGAGCCGGTGCAGGCATACCTGGACATCGCGCTCACTGCCTGACAGGTGCGTAGCCGTGCTGCATCAGCTCCACATGCCGCCTGGCGCGGTGAAGCCCAGGGGCGGGCACCCGCCGGGAGGCGGGTGGGGGGTGGATGGTGGGGAACGGTGGTAGGGCTGATCCACGGAGCGGATGATGCGCGGGTGTTCGCCCGGGGCCGGGAACGCCGCTGCCCGGGACTTCCGAAGGGGAAGTCCCGGGCAGCCGTGGTTGTGCGTGGGCGGGGGTCAGGCCGTCTTGGGCTTGCGGGCGATGGTGAGGGCGAGGGCGGCGCAGAGGACGGCGGCGAGGGTGGCGAAGCCGCTGACGGCGGGGAGGAGGCCGTAGGTCTGGACGAGGGCGCCGACGGCGATGACGGGGGCGGAGCTGCCGAGGTAGACGATGATCCAGAGGGAGCTCAGTTCGGAGCCCCGGCGTTCCGGGTTCATCGCGGCGACGGCGGTGGTGAACAGGGAGCGGAAGGCGACGCCCTGGCAGACGCCGCCGAGGACGCTGCCGATGAAGAGCAGCGCGGGTGTGTCGGTGTAGCCGGCGGCGACGACCAGGCCCAGGCCGGCGGCCAGGCCGGTCATGCCGAGGGCGATCACCGTACGGTCGGCGGTCGGCGGGATGATCAGCTGGGCGAGGGCCGAGGAGCCGAGCAGCAGGGCGGCCACGATCGCGCCGGTCAGGTGCGAGGGGGTGTGCAGCAGCTTGGCGGAGAAGGCAGGGGCGAGAGCCAGGTAGACGCCGAAGACCCCGTACGAGATGAAGCCCGCGGTGGCGGCGAGCAGGAACTCGCGGCGGCCGGTGCGCGGCAGCCGCAGGCGCTGCGGGCGCAGGTGGGCCGGGGTGGTGATCCGGGGCGGGGAGGCCGGCGGGCGGTTGCGGCCGGGCATCCGCGGGTGGACCAGGGCCAGTGGCACGCAGAGCGCCAGCAGGGCGACGGCGTGCAGCAGGAAGGGCGTCAGCAGCGGGTCCGAGCCGCCGGCGAGCAGGGCGCCGACCACCGGGCCGAGCGCGACGCCTCCGGCGGAACAGGCCAGGGTGAGCTTGGGGGCCAGCGCCGGGTGGTCGGGCAGCAGGTCGCCGAGGGCGGCCCCGGCTGCGCCGGTGGACAGGCCGACGGCGATGCCCTGGACGGCCCGGCCGACCGCGAGCTGCCAGAAGCTGCCGGCGGTGGCGAAGACGAGGTCGCCGGCGGCGGCCAGGGCGACGGCGGGCAGGATCAGGGCGCGGCGGCCGAGGTGGTCGGACCAGTGGCCGACCACGGCCAGTACGGGGAGCAGCGCGAACACGTAGATCGTGAAGAGGATCGTGGTGTCGAGCGGTCCGAGGCCGAGGCGCTGCTGGAGGAGCGGGTAGATCGGCGTCGCCAGGTTGGCACCGATCAGCATCAGCAGCAGGGCGCCGGCGACCAGGCCGACGCGTATGCCGCGCAGCGCGTTCCAGCGGCTGATCGCGGCGAGCTGGAGCTGGGCGCGGGGCGCGAGCTCCAGGGGGAGCAGGGCCTCCGACAGTCGGCGTCCGTCGAGCTGCGCGGTGCGCAGCACGGAGCCGGCGGGGGAGAGGTCCGCCATGGCAGGGGTCTCCTGTGGCCGGGCGCCACCGGGGTCGGCTGGGTGTGCCGGCGCGCCCGTCCTGAGGCTCTGTGGTGGTGGCCGCGGTGCGGGGCTCCCTGGTGGAGCGGGTGAGCTGAGAGAAGGGGCTTCGTTGCCCGGTGGCCCGCGCGGGGTTGTGCGCGGTGCCAAAGCGAAGGATAAGGGGTGGGCGCGTGGAAGCGGCGCGCGCCCCTTTGCGCGCCCTGTGAGGCCGGGCATCGGGGGTGCCCGGCCTATACGCTGAGGTGGTAGATCGACACGCGGAGCTGTTCGAGCTGACCGCTGGCTGAGGGAGAGCACACGACGATGGCCGGACGACGTCGGAAGAACACGGGGGCGGGGGCTTCGGCCGGAGAGGGCGCGGCCGAGGCGGTCCTGCCCGCGGACCTGGAGCTCCAGGACCTCTACGGGGCGTTCGCCGCGCACGGTCTGGACGACGAGGACCTGGACGACGCGGCGATCCTGGTGCCGCCGGTGAAGCTGCCCGCGGAGCAGGAGCTGGCCGAGCAGGCGAAGGCCGTGCCGATGTTCGGCTACGCGCTGGCGCTGGCCCGCTGGGCGTCCCCGCACCGGGTGGTGGACGAGTTCGGGGACCTCGTCCAGGAGGACCGGGCGCCGGTCGCCCGGCTGCTCGGGCTAGCCCCGGCCGAGGGCGAGGTGCCGGAGGAGGCCGAGGTCGAGGCGCTGCGGGCCTGGTCGCTGGCCTGCGACCTGGACCTGGTGGAGCTGGGCACGACCAAGGAGGGCGAGCACGTCGCCGTCCCGGGCCCGGACCTGGAGCCCGCTGAGCGCGGGGACGCGGAGACCGTCCTGGAGCTGTGGCTGACCGCCGCCGGGATCGTCCGGGAACTGGCGGTGGAGGCGGACTCGCTGCCGGAGCAGGACGAGGCGGCGGAAGCGTCGGCGGACCAGGCGGACCAGGCGGACCGGGACGACGCGGACGAGGACGACGAGGACGGCCTGAGCGAGGTCGAGGAGGCCCGGGACGCCGCCGCCGAGCTGCTCGACGAGGCGCTCCAGGTGCTGTACGAGACCACCGCCTTCGCCGACCCGGGCAACGAGACGGTGCCGCTGGGCGTGCTCGCCGCGCTGCTGGTGGTGCCGGAGGGCGAGGAGCCGAGCGAGGAACTGCTCGGCGACATCACCGACGTGATGGTCGCGCTGGACCCGATGCTGGGCGACCTCGCCGAGCTGGGCCTGCTGGAGTACCGGCCGATCGACCCGGAGCTGTTCGACGAGGAGGAGGGCGAGGAGCCCGCCCTCGTCGGGGAGGCGCCGCTGGACGAGGAGGAGTCGGCCCGCTTCGGGCTGGTCCGGCTCACCCCGCTCGGCCAGTACGGCATCCGGCAGTGGCTGCTGGAGGACGGTTACGACGCCCCGCTGGTCGGCGAGCTGGCCCAGGGGGACGCCGCCGAGCTGCTGCGCGGGGTGTGCGAGGCGGCCAACGTGCTGCCGGAGGAGGAGCTGCGGGCTTGGGTGGCCGGCCGGGAGCCGGAGCCGGCGGCGCGCGAGCTGCTGGCGGCGGCGCGCGGCGACGACGCGTACGGTCCGCTGCGCCGGATGCTGTGCGTCTCGGCGCTGAACCTGCTGGGGGCGGGCGCCGAGCCCGCCGCCCGGGAGGTGCTGGACGACCCGGAGCTCGGCGGTGCGGTGCGGGCCTGGCTGTCCGCGCTGGGCGCGACGGACGTGCCGGTGCCGGAGCGGACGATGGCGCTGTGGACGGTGGTCGACACCTTCGCCGCCCAGCTGCTGGACAGCGGCGGCGACGCGGCGCTGCTGCGCGAGCTGATCACCGACCTGCCGGTGAAGGGCGACCCGGCGTCGTGGTTCGGTGAGCTGTGGCGGGTCGACCACCCGTACACGGCGGACGTCCTGGAGGCGATCGGCGAGCTGCACACGGACCGGGCGCTGGCCAAGGAGGCGCGCAAGGCGGCCTTCAAGGCCCGGTCGAAGGGCTGACGAGGCGCTGAGGAAGGGCTGAGGAGGGGCGGGCGAGGACGGCGGAGGGGCGGACGACGGGCTACGGGAGGTCCAGCGAGCCGTCCTCGGTGAAGGGGAAGAACGGGTTGTGGGCCAGCTCCCACAGGTGCCCGTCCGGGTCCTCGAAGTAGCCGGAGTAGCCGCCCCAGCTGGTCGGGACCGGCGGCTTGACCACCACGGCGCCGGCCTCGACCGCGGTGCGCAGCGCGGCGTCCACCAGGGCGGGGGACTCCAGGTTCACCGCCAGGGTGACGCCGCGGAAGGAGGGTTCGCCGGTCGCGGGTACGCCCGCGTCGGCGGCCAGCTCCTCGGAGGGGAAGAGGCCCAGCACCGAGTCGGAGGTGCGGAACCAGACGATCTCCGGGCTGGAGGCGGCGGAGCGCCGCCAGCCGAGGTCCTGGTAGAACCGGGCGCTGCGGTCGAGGTCGGAGACGCCGAGGGTGACGATGCTGATCCGGGCGGGGAAGGCGGGCTGGGCTGCGTCGTTCTGTGCTGTCATGCCGCCAGCGTAGGGAGGGCTGCTGACATCGTGGCCGACGGACACGGCCACCGCCCCCGTACGGCAGCGGAGCTGATGACCCGGCAGCTCCCGGCACGTAAAGTGGCGTCAGCGGTGCGGGCGCGAGGACTCGGGGGTGCGGCAGAGGATGGTGCGGGAGAGCGGCGGAAGGCCCCAGGAGTGGAACGTCGAGCGGTCGGGGCCGGAGCGGTCGGGCGGGCCGGAGCGCTTCGCCGGCCAGGAGGACTTCTCCCGCCGGACCCTCGCCACGGTGGACTTCCCGGTGTACGGCGTGGCCGGGCCGCCCGGCCGGGGCGAGGCGCTCGCGGCCTTCGAGACCTGCGGCGGTGAACTGCGCTGGGTCGAGGTGCAGTGCGGTGACTGGACCACCGCGGCCGGGCCGTACGTGACCGTGCGGACGTACCGGCCGGGGGCCGACGGCTGTGAGGTGCTGCCCGAGCTGGAGGACGTGGTCGAGGACGAACGGGACCGCGTCTACGAGCAGTTGGGCGTGGACGAGGGCGACGGGCCGGGCCGGGTGCGGACGCTGCGGGAGTGGATCACCGTGGACGGTGAGCCCTGCGCGGTGGAGGTGCACGAGGACCGGCCGGTGCCCGGCGGGGCGGTGGTCGGCGGGGCCCCGGGCGGTGCGGCAGCCGGCGCGGCCTCGGGCGGGCCGGAGGTCGCCGGGCCGGTGTGGGCCGTCCGGTTGCGGGTCGACGGGCAGGCCGTCACGGTGTGCGGGCGCGGGCTGCCCCCCGGCGGGGTGGAGCTCGCCGGGATCGGGGACTTCGACTGCTACCTGCGCGGGCGCACCGAGCTGCTGCGCGACCTGGCCTCCCGGCGGGCCCGCTACGTCCCGGTCGAGGAGCGTGAACTGCCAGCCGTCGCGGGGCTGGAGGCGCACCGGGAACTGATCGCCCAGAGCATCGCGGAGGCCGCCGCGATCGAGGCGCAGGTGCGGGTCGGGCGGACGCCGCGGCTGCCGCGCGGGCTGCGCGGGGACGTCTGCGCGGTGCGCTGGGAGGCGGCGGTGCGCCAGCAGATGCGGCTCGCCACGGAGACCCGGGAGGAGGCCGCGGCGGCGGTGACCTCGATGGTCAACCACCTCAACCGGCTGTCCCAGCAGACGCACTGGCTGATCGGCACGCCGCAGGGCGAGGCGGCGGTCGAGGAGGTGGTCCGGTACACCGTGTTCGCCAGCGAGGTGGCGAGTATGCCGGCGCAGCGGGCCTGGGAGCAGCTGTGGCGGGAGCGTCCGGGGACGGCCGGGTCGGGCACCCCGGAGGAGCACCGGCTGGTGGAGCAGCTGTGGCTGGCGGCCTGGGAGCAGTGGCGGACCGGGCGGGGCTGACCCGCCTTCGACCGGCTCGCGCTCGACCGATCCGGACACGGCTGACCCGCGTTCGGTAAAGCGCGGGTCATGTGTAGGTCATCGGTTGGCAAATGGTCGCCTCGTCGTGCGGTGGGCGTCATGCCGGGTTCACCCCTGCGGCGGAGTCTGCTGGGCGTCGACGACCTGCCTCGACGCCCGTACACCCCCCCAGGAGTTGCTGCCATGTCGCTGTCCCGTCGGGACTTCGTCAACCGTTCCACCCTCGTCGGGGCCGGCGTGCTGATCGCCGGCGGTGCCGAGGCGCTGGCCAGCGCCCCCGGTGCGATCGCCGCGCCGGTCGGCGGCGAGGCCCCGGTCGCCGCCGCGGCCGGTGCCGCCGGGACCAACGCGGCGGGCGGCGCCGCGATCGGCTACGGCCCGCTGGTGCCGGACCCGGCCGGGCTGCTCTCGCTGCCCGCGGGCTTCTCGTACAAGGTGCTCAACCGGGCCGGGCAGACCCGGCTGCGCACCGGCGAGTTCACCCCGAGCAACCACGACGGCACGTCCGCCTTCGAGGACGAGCGCGGCGGCAACCTGATGGTGGTCAACCACGAGCTGTCCGGCGCCCGGGCCAACTGGCCGCACCCGGTGCCGCTGACCGAGGGGCACGTCTACGACCCGGGCGCGGCTGGCGGCTGCACGATCGTGCACGCCAAGCGGGACGGCTCGGTCGAGCAGTGGGTCGGCATCGCCGGCACCGCCACCAACTGCGCGGGCGGGGTGACCCCGTGGGGTACCTGGCTGTCCGGCGAGGAGACCGAGGACAAGGCCGGCAAGAACGGCTTCACCAAGGACCACGGCTACGTCTTCGAGGTCGACCCCTTCGACGACGACTACAACCGCGACCCGCAGCCGGTGAAGGCCTTCGGCCGGTACGCCCACGAGGCCGTGGTCGTGGACCCCAAGCGCGGTCACGTGTACCTCACCGAGGACGCCTCCAACCCGAACGGCCTGCTGTTCCGCTGGACCCCGCCGGCCGGCTTCCGGCACGGCCGGTACCAGCTGCGCAAGCTCGCCGCCGACGCCGGCGTGCTGGAGGCCTTCAAGGTCTTCGACGCCCAGGGCAGGTTCGTCGACGACCTCTCCCGGGCCACCAAGGTCGGCACCGTCTACGGCGCCGACTGGGTCAAGGTGCAGGACCGCGACGCCCGGACCGTCTCGGTGCGCAAGCAGTTCAAGGAGGGCGAGGTCACCCGGGCCCGCAAGCTGGAGGGCATGTGGTGGGGTGACGGCGGCTTCTACTTCGTCTCCAGCTACGCCCGTTCGGAGAGCCCGCTGCAGCACGACGGCCAGGTGTGGTTCTACAACCCGGCGCGTCGCACCATCACCCTCAAGGTGCTGCTGGGCGTCAACGACGACGTCCTGGGCGACCACGACAACTACGACGGCCCGGACAACATCACCGTCTCGCCGTACGGCGGCATCGTGATCGCCGAGGACGGCAACGGGATCTCGCACCTGTTCGGCGCCACCGAGGACGGGCTGGTCTACCCGATCGCCCGCAACGAGCTGAACATCGGCAGCGCGGCCAAGCCCGAGTTCAGCGAGTTCACCGGGGTGACCTTCTCGGACGACGGCCGGACCCTCTTCGCCAACATCCAGGAGCCGGGCATCCAGCTGGCGATCAGCGGGCCGTGGCGCCGGCTGAACGAGCACAAGCGCGGCCAGGGGTACGGAGCCTGACGGATCATCAGTCAGGCGGCTGCCCGCGGACTACTCGTCCGCGGGCAGCCGCAGTTGCAGCATCGCCAGCAGCCGCTGCTGCGGCTGGGCGAGGTCGATGCCGGTCAACTGCTCGGCGCGGCGCACCCGGTAGCGCAGGGTGTTGGGGTGGATGTGCAGGGCGTCGGCGGCGACCCGGACCTCGCCGAGCGCGTCCAGCCAGGCGAGCACCGACTCGGCGAGCCGGGTGTGGTGGCGGCGGTCGTACGCGGTGAGCGCGGTGAGCCGCGGGTCGCGCAGGCCGGTGCGGTCCTGGAGCAGTGCGAGCACCTCGCTGACCAGCACCTCGGCCTGGACGTCGATCAGCGCCGCGACGTCGAGGTCGACCCCGCCGCGGCCCATCGCGTCCAGGATGCGGTCGGCCTGGGCGCGGGAGTCCGGCACCTGGGACAGGCCGTCGACGGTCGAGCCGATCGCGGCGCGCAGCGGGACGCCGAGGTGCTCCCGGGCGGCGGTGACCACCTCGGCCGCCCAGTCGCGCACGGTGGTCATCGGCAGGCCGGGCGGGAGCTCGGGCAGCAGCACGTAGACCCGGGACTCGATCGGGGCGAGCAGCGCGCCGCGGTGCCGGGCGGCGGTGTGCACCGAGATCAGGCCGGTGACGTCGGAGCGGTGCAGCGCCTCGGTGGTGCGGGCCCCGTACGCGAGCACGGTGGCCGGGCGGCGCAGGTCCAGGCCGAGGTGGGTGGCCAGCGACTGGGGGCCGGTGGAGCCCTCCAGCAGTCCGGTCAGCAGGGTCTGGGTGAGCCGGACGTCGGCGGACAACTCGCGTCGGCGGCGCACCAGTTGGGCGGCCGCGACCCGGGCGGCGCCGACCAGGGCCTGTTCGGCGTGGGCGGCCAGCGGCTGGGCGCCCTCCTGTACCCAGATGGTGCCGAGCGGCTGCGCGCCGGCCCGGATGCCGACCGCCAGGCGGCGGCGCAGGCCGAGTTCGGGGTGCGGTTCGACCGCGATCGGGGTGTCCGAGCTGCGCAGGTGCTGGAAGATGCCCCACTCGCGGAGCTTGGAGAGGTACGGCTCGGGGCCCTGCCAGCCGAGGATGGAGAGCCGGCGCAGGTCGTCGACCTCGTCGGAGTCGGAGGAGCGGGAGTAGGCGAGGACCCGGCTGGAGGTGTCCTCGATCGAGACGATGCCGTCGGTGAGCACGGCGACGGTCTGGGCGAGGGAGAAGAGGTCGCCCGCGTTGGGTTCGGGGGCGCCGGGGGAGGCCGGGGCGTCGGGACCGGCGATGATCGCCCGGGCCAGCGAGTCCAGGTGCTCCCAGCGGGTCTCCCGGCGCACCGACAGCAGGGCGACGCCCGCGTCGGTGGCGGCCTCGCGCAGGGCGTCGGCCTGGCCGGGGGCGTCCAGCTTGACCGCGACGGCGGCGGCGCTGGCCCGGCCGGCCGCGCGCAGGGCGGGGAGGGCGGCACGGCCGCGGGCGCCGATCGCGAGCACGAGTTCGCCGGGGGAGGCGGTCGGCGGGTCCTCCGGGTCGAGGATCGCGACGTCGCGGACGGGGACGTCCAGGCCCTGGGGGGCGGCCTGGAGTTCGACCAGGGGTTCGCCCAGGGACATCAGCAGCTGGCGGAGCGGGAGCCCGGGGGTGGTCACGCCGGGCCTCCTTCATCCGCTCGGACAACGGTGTGCGGTCGATTTTAGCCGGTTGGACAGCGCCGGGACCGTCCAACGGTTCCGGCCGGGGGTGGTGTCGGGCGTGGTCCCGAGGGTGGTGCCGAGAGTGGTCCTGAGGGTGGTGCCGGTGGGGTGGGTAGGGCGGATGGGGCTGTCGTGACCGTTGTGTGATCGCTTTCGTCGGTCCGGACAACGCCGTACGGGGGAATTTAGCCGCCCGGCCAATCAAGTGGCCGGGCAGCCAGGAATAGCGTTCGTGCTGTGGCCCGTGCGTGACCCGCGCAGGCCTTCCCCCGCATTGCAACGAAGGAGAGCGTGCGCCTCATGGACGCTGTGACCCAGGTCCCCGCGCCGGTGAACGAGCCGGTCCACAGCTACGCCCCCGGCAGCCCCGAACGGGCTCGCCTGGAGGCCAAGCTGAAGGAGCTGGGCGGCCAGGAGCCGGTCCAGCTGACCATGACGATCAACGGTGAGCGCCGGATGGGCGGCGGCACCGAGATCCACGTCGTCCAGCCGCACAACCACGCGGCTCGGCTCGGCACCCTGCGCAACGCCACCCAGGCCGACGCGCAGGAAGCCATCGACACTGCCCTGGCCGCTGCCCCGGCCTGGCAGGCGCTCTCCTTCGACTCGCGCGCCGCGATCTTCCTCAAGGCCGCCGACCTGCTGGCCGGCCCCTGGCGCGAGACCCTGGCCGCCGCCACCATGCTCGGCCAGTCCAAGACCGCCCAGCAGGCCGAGATCGACACCCCCTGCGAGCTGGTCGACTTCCTGCGCTTCAACGTGCACTTCGCCCGCCAGATCATGGCGGAGCAGCCGGTCTCCTCGGACGGCGTGTGGAACCGCAGCGACCACCGCCCGCTGGAGGGCTTCGTCTACGCGATCACCCCGTTCAACTTCACCGCGATCGCCGGCAACCTGCCGACCGCGCCCGCGTTGATGGGCAACGTGGTGCTGTGGAAGCCGTCCCCCACCCAGCAGTACTCCGCGCACCTGCTGATGCAGCTGCTGGAGGAGGCCGGCCTGCCCAAGGGCGTCATCAACATGGTGACCGGCGACGGCCTGGACGTCTCCGCCGTCGCGCTCAAGCACCCCGCGCTGGCCGGCATCCACTTCACCGGCTCCACCGCCACCTTCCAGCACCTGTGGCGTTCCGTCGGCGAGAACATCGCCGGCTACCGCACCTACCCGCGGATCGTCGGCGAGACCGGCGGCAAGGACTTCCTGGTCGCCCACCCGTCCGCCGACCCGGCCGTGCTGAAGACCGCGATGACCCGCGGCGCCTTCGAGTTCCAGGGCCAGAAGTGCTCGGCGCTCTCCCGCGCCTACGTCCCGGCCTCGATCTGGGCCGGCCTCAAGGACGAGTTCGCCGCCGAGGTCGACGGCCTCACCATGGGCGACGTCAGCGACCTGTCCAACTTCATGTCGGCCGTCATCGACGAGCGCGCCTTCGCCAAGAACAAGGCCGCCATCGACCGCGCCCACGCCGACGCCTCCGTCGAGGTCCTCGCCGGCGGCAGCTACGACGACTCGGTCGGCTACTTCGTCCGCCCGACCGTCCTGGTCTGCCAGGACCCGGCCGCGGAGTACTTCCGCGAGGAGTACTTCGGCCCGATCCTCGCCGTGTACGTCTACGAGGACGAGAAGTACGAGGAGATGCTGGCCCAGATGGAGTCCGTCTCCGCCTACGGCCTGACCGGCGCCATCATCGCCCAGGACCGCGCCGCGGCCCAGGACGCGATGCACAAGCTGCGCTTCGCCGCCGGCAACTTCTACATCAACGACAAGCCCACCGGCGCCGTCGTCGGCCAGCAGCCCTTCGGCGGCGGCCGCGCCTCCGGCACCAACGACAAGGCCGGCGCCAAGCAGAACCTGGCCCGCTGGACGTCGACCCGCTCGGTCAAGGAGACCTTCGTCCCGCCGACCGACTACCGCTACCCGCACATGGGCTGACCAGCCCACCCCGACCGCTCTGCGCCCCGTAGCCAACGGTCACCCGCGACGCCCGGCCCCGCAGCCGGGCGCCGCCCCGCCGGGGCGGCGGCTCACCCCCGTACCGCCGCCCCGGCTCTTTCTGCCACCCTTGGAAACATCAGCTCCAGGAGTCACGATGCTCCGTTCCGCCCTTCTCGCGGCCTCGCGGTCCCCCCAGGTCCGCACCGTGGTCGAGAAGTTCCCCCCGACCCACGCGATAGTCGAGCGCTTCGTCGCCGGTGACGTCCTCGACGACGCCGTGACCGCGACCGACGACCTGGTCGCGACCGGCCGCAAGGTCACCCTCGACCACCTCGGCGAGGACACCAAGGACGCCGCCCAGGCCGCCGGCACCGCCGAGGCGTACGAGCACCTGCTCAAGGCCCTCAAGGAGACCGGCCTCGCGGCCGGTGCCGAGGTGTCCGTCAAGCTGTCGGCCGTCGGCCAGTTCCTGCCGGTGGACGGCGAGAAGATCGCGCTGGAGAACGCCCGCCGCATCTGCGAGGCCGCCGCCGACGCGGGCACCACGGTGACCCTCGACATGGAGGACCACACCACCACCGACTCCACCCTCGCCATCGCGCGCGAGCTGCGGGCGGACTTCCCCTGGCTGGGCGTCGTCCTCCAGGCCTACCTGCGCCGCACCGAGGCCGACTGCCGCGAGTTCTCCGGCCCCGGCTCCCGGGTGCGCCTGTGCAAGGGCGCCTACAAGGAGCCCGAGTCGGTCGCCTTCCAGGGCAAGCACGAGGTCGACCTCGCGTACGTCCGCGCGCTCAAGATCCTGATGGCCGGCGAGGGCTACCCGATGATCGCCTCGCACGACCCCAACATGATCAAGATCGCCGGCCAGCTGGCCCAGTGGAACAACCGCACCCGGGACTCCTTCGAGTACCAGATGCTGTTCGGCATCCGCCCCGAGGAGCAGCTGCGCCTCGCGGAGGAGGGCAACACCATGCGGGTCTACCTCCCGTACGGCCAGGAGTGGTACGGCTACTTCATGCGCCGCCTCGCCGAGCGCCCGGCCAACCTCACCTTCTTCCTGCGCGCCATGGCCACCCGTAGCTGACCCTGGCGGCAGGTGGGAACGGCCCGCACCCCTGACGGGGGGTGCGGGCCGTTCCGTTTGGCTATGGGCGGAGGAAGTACTTGGTGTCCAGCTCGAAGTCGAACGGGGCGGGGAGGGCGAGCGGCTCACCGAAGGCGGCCAGGTGGACTTCGGTGTACTCGTCCCGGTGGGGCTTGCCGAAGAGGCTGACCTGCGATTTCTCGCGGTCGATGAGGAGGTACAGCGGGATGCCGGCCCGGGCGTAGCAGTGGCGCTTGGCGATGCGGTCCTGGTCCGGCTTGCTGGAGGTGATCTCGGCGACCATCGCGAGCCCGTCCGGGTCCATCCAGGGCGGGGCGTCCCAAAAGATGTCGAGTTCCCTCGGAGCGAAGGTCAGGTCCGGGATGACGTAGTTCTTGGGGCAGAGACCACCCCTGGCCAATCGAAGCCCCTTGTTGCCGGAACCTTGCATACGGACTGCTGACTTCGCCTTCACCTCGTCGATCAGCAGGTCGAAGTAGTACTCGTGCCTGCCGTCCGGCGGTGGTGCCACGATGATCTCCCCCTCGATGAGCTCAGCCCGGAAGCCTTCGGGGGAGTGCAGGCTCAGGAAGCTCTCCAGCAGGATGTCGGCCTGCGACGGGGAGTTCGTGATCGGTTGCTCATGCGCCACAGCACTCATGATGCCCCTCCTTCGGATGGGCGTCACGCTATTCGCCCTTCGGTCGGGTTATGCAGTACACGGCGGACTTTCACTCGATGGTGTGAGTTTGAGGTCCGGCATAGGATTCCGGTACTGGTCAACTTGGCGTTCAGCGGGAGGAGTTGGGGATGTCCAAGGGGTTCGAGGAGTTCGAGGGGTTGTCGACGCCGTTGGTGGCGGATGCGTGTGTGCGGCTCGGGGTGGGGGTGCGGGCCGCGCCGGTGGGGGTGGGGGCGGTGGTGGCCGGGGCGCGGGTGGCGGGGCGGGTGCTGCCGGTGCGGCACTACGGGAGCGTGGACGTGTTCCTGGAGGCGTACGGGGGCGCGCTGGACGGGGACGTGCTGGTGATCGACAACGGCGGGCGGACCGACGAGGCCTGCATCGGGGACCTCGCGGTGCTGGAGGCGCGGGCCGCCGGGGTGGCCGGGATCGTGGTGTGGGGGCTGCACCGGGACACGCCCGAGCTGGTGGAGATCGGGCTGCCGGTGTTCAGCTACGGCGCGCTGCCGGTGGGCCCGCTGCGGCTGGACGGCCGGGAGCCGGAGGCGCTGGAGTCGGCGCGGTTCGGGCCGCACCTGGTGACCGCCGGGGACGTGGTGTTCGCGGACGCGGACGGGGTGCTGTTCGTGCCGGCCGACCGGGCCGGGGAGGTGCTGGAGACGGCCGCCGGGATCGCCGCCACCGAACGGGCGCAGGCCGGGCGGATCACGGCCGGGGACACCCTGCGGAGGCAGACCCGCTTCGAGGAGTTCCTGGAGCGGCGGGCCGCCGACCCGTCGTACAGCTTCCGGCAGCACCTGCGGCGGGTCGGCGGGGCGATCGAGGAGTAGGGCCCCCGTGGTTACAGCGGGCGGTACATGACGTGCAGGCCGACGTAGCCGTCGACCGGGTGGTGGAAGGCCTCGGGGACGGTGCCGACCACCTCGAAGCCCAGCGAGCGGTACAGCTTGACGGCGTGGTCGTTGTTGGCGACCACCGCGTTGAACTGCATGGCGCGGAAGCCCGCCCTGCGGGCCCAGTCGAGGGTGTACTCGACCAGGGCCCGCCCGATGCCCTTGCCGTGGTGCGCCGGGTCGACCATGTAGCTGGCGCTGGCCACGTGCCCGCCGTTGCCGGGGCGGTTGCGGTTCATGGTGGCGGTGCCGAGGACCGTGCCGTCCTCGTCGACGGCGACCACGGTGCGGTCGGGGGCGGTTTTCATCCACCACTCCCGACCCAGCTCGGAGGGCATGTCCAGGGGGTAGGGGAAGGTCTCGCCGGCGGCGACGATGGTGCGGAAGAACGGCCAGATGGCCGACCAGTCCTCGGGGGTGGCTTCGCGGATGATCATCCGACCAGGATGATCCCCGGTGGTGGGCCGTGCCACTGGTTTTCCCGCCCGGCGCCGGTCAGTTGCCGAGAAGGGTGGACTCGACCTGGGCGGCGGCGAACTTCTGGCCCTTGGCGTTGGGGTGCACCAGCGCGTACTTGAGCGGGATGATGCTGGTCAGCACGCCGTCCAGCCAGTGGTCGGGGTCGCAGACGCTGTGTCCGGCGGAGCCGGAGTAGAGGTCGACGTAGGTGTCCTGCTGGGCCGAACTCGTCTGCTGGATGGCCAGGTTGAGCGGCTTGAGGATGCTGTCGCGGGCCCAGCCGAGGTCGCCGGGGGTGAAGGTGCCGAACTGCAGCAGGCTGCCGTACTGGCAGCGGGCGGCGTCCTCGGGGATCAGGTGCGGGTAGCCGACGGTGACGACCCGGGCGGACGGGGCCTTCGTCCGGAGGGCGGTGAGCATGGCGGTGTAGTCGGTGCGCAGCTGGTCGAGCCGGCCGGGGATCTGGGCGTCGTACTTGTCCTTGCAGGGCGTGCCCAGGCCGAGGTGGGTGGCGCCGAGTTCGATGCAGTCCTTGAGGATCTGCCCGAAGCCGAGGTCGTTGCCGCCGGTGCTCACGGTGATCACGTCGCTGGCCGGGTCGACGACGTCGATCTGCGGCGGGACGGGCGGGTACGGCGCGTCGGGGTCGCTGCCGAAGGGCGGGAGCGGGCGGCCGAGCGGGCTCTGCTTGTTCGTGGAGACGTCCGGGCTGGTGGCGCCGCTGCAGCTGGCGTTGTGGAGGTCGACCAGTGCGCCGAGGTCGCGGCGGATCAGCTCGGGGTAGGAGCCGGTGGTGCGGGCGCAGCCGTCCTGGGGCGCGGTGAGGTCGCCGGTGGCCTCGATGACGCCCGCGGTGTAGGAGTCGCCGAGGGCGGCCCACTTGAGCGGGCCGGTCCGGGTGGCGGGCTTGGTCCCGGCGTGAGCCGCGCCGGGGGTGATCAGGCCGGCGGTGAGGGCGACGGCGGCGCCGGCGACGGCGAGGCGGGACGGGAAGCGGGGCACGGTCTCTCCTCCACGGGTGCGCGGGTGGTGCGGGTGCGCGGTCACGGGGGAGAGCGCGAATCACCCCCCGGAGAGTCAATCGAGTCGATCCGTGGACGACTTGATGCCCCAGGGGGGTGAAATCGCTGGCGTGGCTTTGACGTTGAGCGATGCGGTCGGGATCAGAGGAGGGCGGCGGAGGGTTCGATCATCGCCCGGGCGGTCTTGCCGTCGACGAACTCGCCGAGCGCCGTCATCTCCCACTCGCCGGTGGGGCGGCGGACCAGCTTGCACATCACCACGCCGGTACGCGGCTCGGAGTGGGTCAGGTCGAAGCGGACCAGTTCCTCCTCGGTGCGGACGTCCACCAGGCGGCAGTAGGCGTTCCGCAGCTCGGTGAACTTCTGGCCGGAGAAGGAGTTGACCACGAACACCAGCGCGTGGACCTCGGCCGACAGGCCCTCCAGGTGGACGGTGATCGCCTCGTCGTCGCCGCCGTCACCGCCGACCAGGTTGTCGCCGGAGTGGGCGATCGCGCCGTTGAAGATGCTCAGCTTCATGAACCAGGCCGTCTCCAGGCGCCGGTGCTTCGCGTCGAAGGCCAGGCAGGAGGCGTCCAGGTCGATGTCACGGCCGCGGGCGGCGGACTCCCAGCCGAGAGCCATCCGGACCGAGGAGAGGAAGGGGCGGCCGTTCTTCACCAGGGAGACGGAGCTGCCCTTGACCAGGTTGACCCGGCCCTTGTCGAGGGTGACCTTGGGGCGCTCGGTGGGGTCGGGGGCGGGCGTCGCTGCCGGGGCCGGGGCCGGGGCCTGGGCCGGGGGCTCCGGGGGTGCGGCGGGCATGGACGGGAGGGTGGCCAGGGCGATCCGGGGGTCGACCGAGGGAGCCGGCGGCGCCGGGGGCACGGGCGGGGCCGGGGGCACCGGCGGGACGGGCGGGACGGGCGGCAGCGGAAGGTCGGCCGGGGAGTGCATCTGGAGGGTCGGCGCGCTCGGCTGCGGGGCGGGGGTCGGCGCAGGCTGCGGTGCCGGGGTCGGTGCCGCCTGCGGTGCCGGTGCCGGGGAGTCGTCGACGGTGACGCCGAAGTCGGTGGCGATGCCCGCCAGCCCGTCCGCGTACCCCTGACCGACCGCGCGCACCTTCCAGACCCCGTTGCGCCGGTAGATCTCGACCACGATGAGCGCGGTCTCCAGGCCCAGCCGGGGCGGGGTGAAGGTGGCCAGGACGGCACCGGTGTCGGCGTCCCGGACGGTGGCGGTGGGCTCGATCCCGGCGAAGGTGGCGGACTGGTCGGCCGGGCTGGCGGTGACCACGACCTTGCTAATGTCGGCCGGGACGGCCGGGGTGTCGACGGTGATCGCGTCCGGTGCTCCGGCGGCGGCCGGGCGCAGGCTCACGCCCGGGCCGTGCGGGGCGTTGAAGAAGACGAAGTCGGCGTCCGAGCGGACCTTGCCGGCGTCGGTCAGCAGCAGGCCGGAGACGTCCAGCGCCTTGGGCGCGGTGACCTCGACGGTCACCCGCGCGGCGGTCAGCGGTGCGTTGCCGCCTTGAGTCAGGACGGTGGACAAGGACTCCTCCTCGGGTGCGGAACGACGGCCCGGGCCGGGGCCGCTGGGGGCGTCGGGCCGGGTGCTGCACACAGTAACGAACGGGGGTGCGGGGAAGAGCCCGGTGAGCTGGCCGATCGTCGGACGATCGGATCGGCCGAGGGGAGGTCAGTGGATCAGCCGGGGGGGAGGTCAGCGGACCTGGCCCACCGGCTGCTGGGCGTCCTGCGGCGCGGGCTGCCGGGTGGGCTGCTGGGCGGCCCGCTGGTCGGCCTGCGGCGCCGAGGGGCCGAAGCCGCCGAGCGCGGCGACCGCCCGGGGGCGGTCGATGCCGAAGGCAGCGGCGTTCCAGCCCTCCTGCGGGCCCGACTTGCGCACCGGACCGGCCTGGACGGCCGGGCGGGTGCCGCGTACGACGAAGCTGTAGCGGCCGGGCTCGACGTCGGTGCCGGGCGGGGTGGTGAAGCGGTAGACCAGGGTGCCGCGTTCCTGCTGGGTGGTCACCACGGCGCCCGGCAGGTCCGTCCAGACGGTTCCGGTACCGGGGGCCAACTCGCCTGCGGCGAGCCGGAATTCGGCCTGCAGTGCGGTGACCGTTTCGGTCACGGTGAGGTCGAGCGCGTGCCGGAGGCCGTCGCGGCCGAGGGCGGTGGTCAGCCCGGTGCCGGTCAGGGCCTGGTCGGTGTCCGGGGCGGTGCCGTCGGTGCTGCCGTCGGCGGCGCCAGTGCCGTCGGTGCCGGCGGCGTTTCCGGGGACGACGGCGGCCGGCGGCGGGAGCGGGCGGCCGGGCTTGGCCGGCTGGAGCGCGGGCGGGTGCGGGGACTCGCCCGTACCGGCTGCGCCGACGTCCGGTCGTCCGGTGCCCGGCTGCCCGGGGGCCGTCTGCCCGGTGCCCGGCTGCCCGGGGGCCGGGGCGGACGGGTCGGCGGCCGTGGGCGGCTGGGCGGAGGGGGAGGAGCCGTCGGCCGGGGTGTCGGCCGAGGGGCGCGGGTCGTGCCCGGCGGAGGCCTGCCCGCCGGCCGGCGGTGCGACCGGGGCGGCCGTTCCGGCCCGCAGCCCTGACGGCGGCGTGGCGGCGGCGTTGGCCGGGCCGGACGGGTGCGTCGACGGGTGGCCGGAGGGCTTCGGGGCGTGCGGGTGGCCGGAGGGCGGGGGAGGGGTGTCCGTGGTCCGCTCGGAGGCGGCCTCGGCCTGGTCCGTACCGCTCGGGCTGGGCGGCGGGGTGGTGCCGACCCGGGCGACGCCGGCCCGACGGCCGATGCCCTGCTGCTCGTTCAGCAGGAGGGTGGTGGCGATGCTGATGCCGACGACGGTGGACATCGCCATCGCGGCACCGGAGAAGCGCAGGGTGGGCAGCCGGAAGCGGCCGCCGAACGGGCGGGGCCGACCGTGTCGACCCTGCCGTGCGGGTTCGTGCTGCACGTCCCGCGTGGTCTCCCCACGCACAGCCACCGGACCCCTCCCTCCCCGAAGCCGCCGTCGCGTCGCCGTATTCTCCCACGCACCACGCCGGGCAGCGGTCCGGCCGTTCCGGGCCGGCCTCGCGGGCGGGCCCGCGCCGGGAGGGGGAGAGCGTACCAGCGGGTGGCCGGACGACGGACAGTATCCCTCCATTTTCCGGACATCCGTTCGATGAGCGGAAGTTGACGGTCCGTCTGATATTCCTGGTAAGGGTCGGCGGGCCCGGGCGGGGGTTATTGCAACCCCCTTGCAACCCTTGCCCGCCCGGTCGCGGGTGACGCAGGCTGATGGCATCCCGCGCCGTTCCCGGAGAGACCGTCATGCCGCCCGACCCGCTGTCCGCAGCCTCCAGCGCCCCCCTCGCCGCCACCCCCACGGGCGGCGATGGGGGTGGCTCCACCGCCGCTCCGGTGTCGGTGGAGGAGGTGCTGACGCTGCGGATCTCACTGGGCGACGAAGTGGTCGGCGAGGTGTGCACCCGGTTCCGCTTCGACGCCGTACGGCCCTACGAGGTGCTGCTGACCTTTCACCTGGGGCGTCCGGACGAGGCGGACTGGGTGTTCTCCCGCGACCTGCTGCGCGACGGCCTCCAGGGGATCAGCGGCCAGGGCGACGTCAAGCTGTGGCCGGCGTACTGCCCCTGCCACGGCTCGACCCTGCACCTGGCGCTCGAATCCCCGCACGGCAGCGCCCTGCTGGAGGCCTCCAGGCCCCGGGTGCAGGCCTGGCTGGACCGTACCTACGCGCTGGTCTCGGCCGAGGCCGAGCGCGACTGCGGGCCCACCGACGCCCAGTTGGCCGCGCTGCTCGCGGGCGGCTGAGGGGCGCAACTGCCGCTTGCGGGTGGGGTGTTGGTGACGGCGCTGCCGGTGGACGGGTGGTTCGTGGGGGTGCTGTCCGTCGGTGGGTACGGCGCGTCGGGGTCGTCGCCCGGGTCGTCGTCCGGGCCCGGCGGGCGCGCGCCGTGGCGCGGTGACGGCACGGGTGCCGCGGCCCCGGGCAGCCGGACCAGGCCCGCCACCAGCTCCGCCCGCAGCCGCCGTACCGCGGGGGCCGTGGAGGAGGGCAGCAGGTCGAGCGGATCGGCCGGCCCCTCCACCGTGACCAGCACCGAGTCGGCGAAGCGGTACGGCCGGTGGGCCAGCAGGCCGCCCAGGTAGCGGCGCAGCCGGGACAGTTCGGCGCGGACCGTCACCGTCCGCCCCGCGTCGCCGAACAGCGCCTCGGCCAGCTGGGCCGCCGTACTGCCCTCGCGGGCGGTGGCGAGCAGCAGCAGGAGCTCGGCATGGCGCGGGCTGACCGGGTGCGACCAGCTGTCGGCCGCGCCCCGGACGGACAGCTCGGGGCGGTCCGGTCGGCGCAGGTCGAGCCGGAGCCGGGCGCCCTCGGCGCGCTCGGCGGTCACCGTGCCGGAGCCGTCCGCCCCGGTCGGGCGGACGGGCCGCACCAGCCAGCCGTCCGCGAGCGGTTCCAGTACGCACTCGCCCAGCCCCGGCACCCAGTGCACGGCGGCCGGGACCCAGCCCTCGCTGGGGATGCGCAGCCGGCTCTGCGGCGGCAGCCCGGCCGAGGCGGCGGTCCAGCCGGCCGCGTCCACCACCAGGGCCGGTCCGCCGACCCGGGCGAGCAGCGGGGCGGCCAGGGTGCGCAGCCGGTTCAGCGCCTCCAGGCGGTGGGCGCGCAGCTCGGTCTCGGCGAGCCGGGCGGCGGTGGCGGTGAGCTGGAGCAGGTACGGGCGGACGTTGTGGGCCGGGCCGCTGAGGTTGATGGCGCCGACCAGCCGGCCGGTGGTCGGGTCGTGCACGGGGGCGGCCACGCAGGTCCAGGTGTGGTGGCTGCGCAGGTAGTGCTCGGCGGAGTGGACGTGCATCGGGCGCTGGGCGCGCAGCGCGACTCCGATGCCGTTGGTGCCGACGGTCTCCTCGATCCAGCGGGCACCGGTGACGAAGCCGATCCGGTCGGCGCTGCGGCGCAGGCCGCGTTCGCCCTCCTGCCAGAGCACGTGGCCCTCGGCGTCGGCGATGGCGAGGATCAGCGGTGCCTGGCCCACCGGCTCCAACAGGGTCTCGCGCAGCACCGGCATGACGTTGTCGAGGCCGCTGGACCGGCGGCGCTGCTCCAGCTCGGCGGGGCCGAGCAGGACGGTGGAGGCACCGGTGTCGGGGTCGAGGCCGAGGCGGCGCAGCCTCGCCCAGGAGTCGCCGATCTCGGGGCGGGGTTCGAGCCGGCCGGGCGTACCGGGCCCGGGGCTCTCGGGGAGGACGAGTTCGCGGGCGGCGGCGTCGGCGAGGGTGCGTTCGTGGACCCTGGCCAGCTCCGCCGCGGTCGGCGGGGTGCGGCGCTCTGGTCGTCGGGACTGCCGTCCGGTCTGCCGCACTCGGGTTGCTCCTCGCCGCCGTTCGAGGACGCGCCGGGGTCGACGCGCTGACGAAAGAGTACGGGTGCGACGGGCGCGTGGGGACGGGGTCCACCAAGTCCGCATACCGGGCGGTACGGAAACGGCGGGGGGCGCCCGGCGGGCGTTCGTTCGGCGCCCTTCCCGTGCTCTTGCGGTGTCCTTTCGGCGATCGTCCGGCGCCCGTTCGGCGATGGTCGGGCGATGGTTCGGCGCCCGTTCGGCGATCGTTCGGAGCGCTTCCGGCGCCCGTCCGGCGCCTTTTCGAGGTCGGCCGGCAGCGCCCGTCCGGGGGCGGCTAGCGCTCCGTACCGGGTTCGTGCTGGGCGGCCTCGACGGTGTGGTGGAGGTCGGCGGTGGCCTCCAGGGTGGCGCCGGTGGTCAGGGCCAGGCAGGCGGCCAGCGCCAGTGCGACGGCCCGCAGCCGGGTGGCCGGGGCGGTGGAAGGGCGGGGCTGGAGGAGGGCCGCGACCCGTCGCGGGACCGGGCCGGAGTGGGCGGCGGCGACCAGCCGGGGCCGGGCCGGCCAGGGCGAGCGGCTCGCGGCGAGGGCGGCCCGGCCGACCGCGCGGGCGGTCACGGCACGGTCGCCGATCCGGGCGGCGGCCACCTCGTCGGCCCAGCGCTCCAGGTGGTACCCGAGGGGCGCGCGCAGTGGGCGGAGCGCCGGGTGGACGTCGGCGGCGTGCTCGGCGAGGGCGAGGAAGACGTGGTGCCGGCCGGTCAGGTGGGCGCGCTCGTGGGCGAGCAGGGCGGAGCGCTCGGGCCCGCTGAGGGCGCGCAGCATTCCGGAGGTGACCACGATCCGGCCGGGTTCGCCGGTCCGGCCGGGGCGGCGCAGGCGGCCGGGGAGGGCGAAGGCGTCGGCGCGCTCGTCGTCCAGCACGGTGAGCGGGTGGTCGGCGGGGTGCCGGAGCCGGGCCAGGGCCTGCCGCCAGGCCGCCAGGGCGGGGCGTCCGGCGGGGCGGCGTGCGAGGCGCGGGGAGGGGCGTCCGGCGGGGTGCAGGGCGGGGTCCTGGGGTCCGCGCTGGGCGCGCGCCCAGCGCATCGGGGCTTGCCGGGGGCGCGTGTCCGGATGCTGGTCGGCGTCCGTCTCAGCGCGCGTCGCGGTGTGCGATGCGGCGTCTGCCTCGTCGCCCGGCCCGGGGGCGCAGGCGGCGCCCGGGGCGGGCAGTGCGGCCCGGGCGGTGCGCAGTTCCAGGCACCGGCGGCGGGTCGTCCGTACGGCGAGGGCGCCGAGCGCGGCCAGGGCGAGGCCGGCCACCGCTGCGGCGAGCGGGGCGCTGGGCGCGGCGGCGGTGAGCCAGGGCAGCGAGAGGTGGCCGAGGGCGGCGACCGGGGGCAGCTGGAGCAGGCCGGCGGTGGCGAGCAGTCCGAGTGAGCAGAGGGTGCCGCCGGCCAGGACGGTGGCGGTGCCGGCCAGCAGCCAGGCGGCGGCCCGGGGCGGCAGCGACTCGGCGAGCCGGCGGGCCAGCGGGACGGTCAGGAAGGGCAGCAGCAGCGGCGCCCAGACGGCGATCATCACGGGGCGCCCGCCGATCCGGGGCCGCCCGTCGGTCGGGGGCCGCTCGCCGGTCCGGGTCTGCCGTCCTCGACCCCGACATCGCTGCCGTCGCTGCCGTCGCTGCCGTCGCCGAGCAGGGCGCGCAGCAGCTGCTCGTCCTCGGCGGAGAGGTCGGAGACGAAGCGGGCGAGCACGGTGGAGCGGTCGGCCTCGCGGCCGAGCTCGGTGTGCATCCGGCGGGCGGCGAGGCCCGCCGTGTCCTGGACGGTCGGGGTGTAGGCGTAGGCGCGGCCGGCCCGGGTGCGTTCGACCGTCCCCTTGTCGTGCAGCCGGGCCAGGATCGTCGCGATGGTGGTGCGGGCGAGGTCCCCGCCGAGCGCCGTCTGGACGTCCTGCGGGGTCATCGGCTGCCGGGCCGACCACAGGGCGGCCAGCACCTCGGACTCCAGCTCCCCGGCGGGCCGGCGGGCGGACGGTACGTCGGACATGGCGGCGCTTCCTCCAGCTTTCGTCTACAGTCATGTAGACCGTCTACGTCACTGTAGACGGTCCCGGGCGGGTCCGCCGCGCGTCGCGGCGACCGCCCCCCAACGTACGGGAGGTCCGCCAGCCTTGCTCCAGTTCCCCGCCGATCCGGCCGTTCACCTCGCGATGGGCACCCACCTCGCCGTGAACCCGCTGGACGCCTCCTCGCTGCTCGCCGCCTTCGGGGCGTTCGGCATCGCCGTGGTGCTGTTCGCCGAGACCGGCCTGCTGGTGGGCTTCTTCCTGCCCGGCGACTCGCTGCTGTTCACCGCGGGCCTGCTCTGCGTGCCCGGCGCCACCAAGGGCCCGCAGCTGCACCTGTGGCAGGTGCTCCCCGCCGCCCTGATCGGGGCGCTGGCCGGGGCCCAGGTCGGCTACCTGATCGGCCGGCGCGGCGGCCGGGCACTGCTGAGCCGCACCAAGCGCAAGAGCCTGCTGGAGGGCGCGGCGCGGGCCGAGGAACTGCTGGCCAAGTACGGCCACGGCAAGGCGATCGTGCTGGCCCGGTTCATCCCGGTGGTCCGTACGGTGCTGAATCCGCTCTGCGGCGTACTCGAAGTGCCGGTCCGCTCGTTCACCTTCTGGCAGGTCGCGGGCGGTGCGGTCTGGACCGTCGGCGTGGTGCTGGCCGGGTACGGGCTCGGGTCCTCGATTCCCGGGATCGACCAGTATCTGCTGCCGATCATCGGTCTGGTAGTAGTTGTCTCCGTGCTCCCCATTGTTCTCGAACTGTTCCGCGCCCGTAAGGCGCGCCGTCACGGAGGTGACGTGTGATGTCCTCTCGGGCTCTCGCCGTGTACGACGGCAGTGGCATCGACGGCGGCCTCTACACCCAGGTGAACAAGTGGGCGCAGTCCGCCCCGACCTGGCTGGACGACGTGATCAAGGTCTGGTCCGCGATCGGCCTCGGCCTGTTCGCCCTGTTCATGCTGTACGCCTGGTGGCGTGCGCGCGGCGCCGACTCCGCGGTGATGGCCAAGGTGCTCGCCTCCCCGGTGATCGTGGTCGTCGCGTACGGCCTCAACTCCGTGCTCAAGGGCATGGTCGAGGAACTCCGGCCGTGCGCGCAGATCAAGGGCAGCGTCTCGCTGGAGACCTGCCCCGCCGCCGGGGACTGGTCCTTCCCCAGCAACCACTCGGTGATCGCCTTCGCCGCCGCGATCTCGCTCTGGTTCGTCAGCCGCCGGCTCGGCGTCGTCGCCACCGTCTTCGCGGCCCTGATGGCCGCCTCCCGGGTCTGGGTCGGCGTGCACTACCCCCACGACGTGGCGGTCGGCGCCCTCGTCGGCACCCTGGTCGCGCTGGTGCTGGCCCCGCTGGCCGGACGCTGCGGACCGCTCGTCGACAGGATGCGGTCGGGCGCGCTGCGCCCCCTCCTCGGCCCCGGCACGGTGCCGGTGGTGACCCGCGGGTACGCCTCGCACCGCGCGCAGTAGAACCCGTAGAACCCATTTCGTGAGCGGCCCGCCCCTTGTCCGGTTTCGGACGGCGGGTGGAGCATGTGAGCCGGGCGTGCGGCCCCTGACGGGGGCGCCCGCCCGGCTCAGTCGTGCTCGGGGCGCGAAGGCACCGGGCGCCAGCGGAGGGAGTGCCGAATGCCGTACCGACTCGACGTCACGCAGGGGGACTGGCCGGGCGACCTGCTGCACAAGGGCGTCGAAGGACTGCTCGCCGAGGCCATGGTGCTCACCCTCGCCACCGCCGGCCACGAGCACGGACCGCACGCCAACCTCGCCTTCTTCGCCTACGACGAGGACCTCGTCCTCTACTTCGTCAGCGAGCGCTCCACCCGGCACAGCCACCACCTCGCCGAGGAGGCCCGGGCCGCCGCCACCGTCTTCCTGCCGCCGCCCGCCTTCGGCGAGCAACTGCGCGGACTCCAGCTGACCGGCAGCGCGGGCGAGGCCTGGGGGCACCAGGCGGAAGCCGCCCTGGCGGCCTACCAGGGGCGGTACCCGGCCTTCGCCCAGGACGAGGAGGTCCGGCGGCAGTACCTCACCGGGGGCGGCGCGGCGGCGCTGTACCGGTTCCAGGTCGAGGACCTCACGGCGGTCGACGAGCCCAACTTCGGACGGCGCAACTACCTGCGGGCCCGGGTGGTGCGGGAGTAGCTCACCGCCCGTCCCGCGGGCTGCCGCCGATGACGAGGCCGCGCCGGTACGGCACCCGGCGCGGGCGCCCGTTGCGGACCACCGACACCCCGAGACCGGCCGTGCCCGCCAGCAGGACGGCGTTGAGGCCGAGGGCGACGGCCCCGTCCCTGAGGAAGTCGACGTTCTCCGGGAGGCGTGCCTCCGCGACACCCCTGGGGTCGTAGCGGACGGTGAGCCGGTCGCCGACCGCGTGCGAGTGCAGGCCCGCGGACACCATGCCGTTCGGGATCGGTACGCCGTTCTCGTCGGCGACCTCGTACGACGAGCTCGGCTGCTTGCCCTGCGGGCGGTCGTGCACCGCCGTGACACGGGCGGTGGCGGTCACCCCGGACGTGCTCAGGATCACCGAATCCCGGGCCGACGCCACCGACCCCAGCGCGAGGAGCCACAGGACCGCGCCGAACGCCGCCATCCAGCAGCCCAACGCCGCCCCGAGCAGCCGGACCACGCCCACGACCCAGGCCACCCCGACCACCAACCCGAGCAGCGACGCCGTACCGAAACCGATGTACGTGCTCACCGCCACCAGCCCGAACGTCCCGACCGGCACCGCCGCCACCAGCGCACCCGCCAGCGCGACCGTCCCGCGCCTGGTTCCCGTCCCCGCCACTGCTGCCCCCGCTCCTCGATGCGCCGGGGTGGAACGCTACGCCCGGATCCTTCCGCCCCTCGGGCGGGGGCTCAGGCTCGTCGATGACGCCGTCGCGTGCTCCCGATGGGAGTAGGAAGTCGGCCGGTCCGACTTCCCGGTCATCATCGTCGGCACCGACAGGCGGCCGCGGAGGACGCCCCGGTAAGAGCGGGTGGCCAAGTCGCCCTTCACCTCGATGACTTCGGCCAGGACGAGGGGCGCCCCCGGCGTGGCGATCTGCCACTCGGCGAGCTCGGCCGGTCCAGAGCGGGGGCGGCTCCGGCCGGGGCCGGAGCCGCCTGCGACGACGAACCTCAACCGGGTGGGACCGGGGCTTCCTCGGCGTCGAGGAAGAGGTAGGCGTGGACCTTCGCCAGGTAGTCGTACATCTCCTCCTCGGTCTCGAAGTCGAGCCAGGTGTTCAAGCAGAACTCGCCGGGCGTCATGCTTCGCTCGGCGAGCAGCCGCTCGAAGCTCAGCCGGAGGGCGTCGTACGAACGGAAGCCGCGGATCGTGTGCCGGGTCATGGCCAGGTAGTGCGGGTCGGCCGTTTCGACGTTGAGATACACCTGCATGAAGCCGGCCAGGTCGTGCTCCCGGGGTTCCTCGGCCGAGCGGGAACGGGCGGTCCTCGCTGTCGAGGACGGGGCATGCGTGGAATTTCGCCAGAAGGGCATACGTCTCCGCCTCAGCGGCCTTCCTTGTTGTCCAGGGCGTCCAGAGTGGCGGGATCGAGGGAAGCCGCGGGGAAGCCGGTCAGATCGGGATCCGCGGCTTCCTCAGTCAGGTGGGATGGGGACTTCCTCGGAGCCGAGGAGGAGGTACGCGCGAACCTTCTCGAGATACGCGTACATCTCCTCGTCGGTTTCGAACTCGACCCAGGTGAGTTCGCAGTACTCACCTCGGGTGAGATCCCGCTCGGCGAAGAGTTGAGTGAACCACTTCTGGAGTTCTTCTCCCCATACGGGGTTCGACATGCTGATGGTTCTCTTCAAGCGATCCATGTAGGAGAAGGCCATCTCGACATTGAGGTACTGCCGCATGAATCCGGCGAGTTCAGGTTCCATGACGTCCTTACGGATGCTTTCCCGCTGCCGGGTTGGCGTAGGAGGTGACCAGATGCCACTTTCCATGTGCATCGGGTTCGTAGAAGGTGGCGATTTCCCCGCCTTCGAAGTCCACTGGCAGGTAGCGGCTCGGATCCTGCGGATCCTTGTAGAAACCGGTGAAGCGTTTGTGGCCGTCGGGCCCGAGGATATCTTCGATCGGGATCGGACTGTTGAGTGGGCGTCCGTTCTCCCTGATGTACTTCCGCATGTACTTGTCGACCGCGACCAGATCCGCGGGATCGTCGTACCGGGTGGCGTAAGGCCCGCACTTGTGCACCCCCCCGTTCTCGCCGTCCATCGTGGTGCCGGTCAGCGGGTCGATGTGGTCTTTGGACTTGACGTGGCCCGCGTTGCTCGAGGCCTGGGTGTACACCTTGGGCGACCCGTCGGGGTTGGTGATCGTGGTGCCCAGCCGCGTCTGGAGGGCGGTGTCGTCTGCCCTGACGTGGCGGCCGGGGGCGTGGCCCTCGCCGCTGAGGTCGCCGATGCGCTTGGCGGTGTCGACTCCCTTGCCACTGGGGCCGGCTCCGCTGCTGACGGCGCCGAGCACGATGTCGAGGGGCATGACCGGGCCGGTCTGGAAGGTGTAGTCATAGCCCGCGGTGAGGGCAGCGCCGGTGACCATGCGGCCGGGTACGGTATCTGCGGCGTTGCCGACCTTCGCGACAGCAGCGAGGGCGACGGATGCGTTGTCGGAGACCTCGGCGGCCGTGGAGACCACACGGGCGCCGGCACCGAGGCCGGAGCCGGCGCCACCCATGATCAAGCCGGTCTTGCCGGCGTCGACGGCCTCCTGCCCGCTGTAGCCGCCGTCGTCGAAGAACTCGACCCGGATGGGCTGGGCGACGGCGAGGTCGACGGTGATGGCCTCGACGGCGCCGAAGGCGGCGCCGACCAGGACGGTGGCGGCGATCATGGCGATGGTCTCGGAGACGGTCACGCCCAGGGCCGAGGCCGCGGCGACGATGCCCGCGCTGGCGGCGAGGGCGGCGCCCTCGGAGATGCCCAGGGTGAAGAAGGCCAGCGCGGTGCCGGCGACCAGCGTGCCGCCGACGATCGCGGCCTCCTCCTCCAGCTTCTTGATCGCCTTGTCGACCGCGTCGGCGAACTCGCGCAGCGCCTTGGCCAGGCTGCGGCAGGCCTCGGCGGTCTCGGGCATGAAGCCCTTGCCCTTGCCGGCGCTGTCCTTGCCGCCGTAGTACCGGCCCCAGAACGTGCCGAAGGCGTCGATGGCGGGGCCGTGGTTATTGGCGACGATCGCGGCGGCGGCCTGGCTGGTGGGGACGGTGACGTTGTCGAGGACGGTGGCCATCGCCTCCCAGGCGTCGGCGACCTTGCGCAGCTTGTCGGCGTCGGCGTCGGGCCACCACATCCCGGTGAGCTTGCGGACGGCCTTGGCCGCCGTGGACTCACCCATGCGCCCGCCCCGCCCGGGGGCGGCGGCCGGTCACGGGGTCAGGCCCTTCTTGACGTGGTTGTCGGCGTCGGTGTGGTTGTCGGCGTGGGCGTTCAGTCCCTCGCCGATGCTGGTCAGGCCCTTGACCAGGACGTCGAGCGCGGCGAGTACGTGGTCGTGCGGGGTGTTGTAGGCCGCCGCGAACTCGTTGCCCTGCTTGTCGCCGCCCCACGGGCTGCCCGCGTCGGCGAGGCTGCGCTTGAGCTTGTCGAGCGCGTCCTTGAGTGCCTTGCTCTGGTTCTCGAAGGTCGGCGCGGCGTCCTTCAACTGCCCCGGCCGGATCTTGAACTCCGGCCCGCCGGCCTTCGCTGCGTCATCACCCACGGCATCGTCCCCCGTACTGTCCGTTCGTCAGAAAAGCGCGAAGGACAGGACGGAGGGGACGGCCGACGGGGTTTCAGTGAGGCGGCGTGAGGTGGGTCACTTGACCGCGCGGTCCCCCGGCAGTGGCGGACGGCCCGGGCCGGGGGGTGGTCAGTGGCCGCCCTTGAGGTTGAGGACGACGACTCCGACGATGATCAGGGCGATGCCGAGGATCTGCACCTTGCCCAGTGATTCGCCGAAGGCGACCACGCCGATTCCGGCGACCGCGGCCGTTCCGGCGCCCGACCAGACGGCGTAGGCGACGGAGACCGGGATGTGCTTGAGGGCGCGGCCGAGGAGGTAGAAGGACAGCGCGTAGCCGACCCCGACGCCGAGGCTGGGCCAGAGGCGGGTGAAGCCCTCGGTGAGTTTGAGGCAGCTGGTGGCGCAGACCTCGCTCAGGATGGCGAGGGCGAGCAGGACGTAGGGCATGTCGCTGTCAAACGGCCGGGGCGGTGGAGAGCTTCCCCAGCAGGGCCAGGTCGGCGCGCTCCAGGCTGTCCAGCAGGGTGATCCGCCGGCCGTCGGGCATCGGGACGGCGCTGGAGGGGACGGCGAGCACCGCGCAGCCGGCCGCGGCGGCGGAGGTGACCCCGGTGGGGGTGTCCTCGACGGCGACGCAGGTGGCCGGGTCGAGGCCGAGCCGCTCGGCGGCGGCCAGGTACGGGTCCGGCGCGGGCTTGGTGCGGGGGGTGTCCTCGGCGGCCATGGTGACGGCGAACCAGTCGCGGCCGATGGAGGACAGGACGAGGTCCACCACCAGGCGCGGGGAGGCGGAGACCAGCGCGGTGGGCACCTGTGCGTCGCGCAGGGCCGCCAGCAGGGCGAGCGCGCCGGGGCGGGGCACCGTCTCGGCGGCGACCTTGGCGGCGAAGGACTCGCCGAGCACCGTGGCGAGCTCGGCCTCGGGACGGCTGGTGCCGCTGACCCTGTGCAGGTGGGCGGCAGTGTGCTCGACGGCCTGGCCGAGCACCTCGGGGGCGTCCTGGTCGGTGAGCGGGTGGTCCAGCTCCTCGGCGAGTTCGGCGGCGGCCTTCCACCACAGCTGCTCGGTGTCGACCAGGGTGCCGTCCATGTCGAAGAGGACGGCGGCGGGGAGGGGGACGGGGGCGGAGGGAGTGGGAACGGGCGGGACGGTTTCAGGCATGGCGGTACCTTCGGTGGTTCTTCTGAGGGTGCAGAGGCGGTAACGAGGATCCCAGACGGGCCGCTCAGGCGGTGCGGCGGTCCACCAGTACCGGGCGCTCCGGCAGGGTGAGCTCGGCGCGCGCGCCGGCCGGGAGGGCGGCGGCGGCCTCGGTGGGCAGGTCGGCCTTGACCTCGGTGCCGTCGTCGAGGCGGACGGTGAGCCGGGTGACGGCGCCCAGGAAGGACGCGGTGACCACCTGGGCCGGGCCGGTCGCGGACGGGGTGAGGACGACGTTCTCCGGGCGGACCAGCACCTGGAGTTCGCCGTCGGCGGGCGCCGTGCCGTCGACCGCGTGCCGGCGGCCGAGCACCTCGACGCCGTCCGGGGTGCGGGTGCACGGGATGCGGCTCATGGTGCCGACGAACTCGGCGACGAAGGGGGTGGCCGGCCGGCCGTACAGCTCGGACGGGGTGGCGCACTGCTCCAGCTTCCCGGCCCGCA
Organism: Kitasatospora sp. NPDC059146; assembly: GCF_042786665.1. Taxonomy (NCBI): domain Bacteria; kingdom Bacillati; phylum Actinomycetota; class Actinomycetes; order Kitasatosporales; family Streptomycetaceae; genus Kitasatospora; species Kitasatospora sp. NPDC059146. Next base: position 113,795 of record NZ_JBHZCY010000004.1, read on the forward strand.
GCACGGCGACCCGGTCGGCCATGGACAGCGCCTCCTCCTGGTCGTGGGTGACGAACAGGGTGGTGATGCCCAGCTCCTGCTGGAGGCGGCGGATCTCCTCGCGCAGCTGGAGGCGGACCTTGGCGTCCAGCGCGGACAGCGGCTCGTCCAGCAGCAGCACGCGCGGCTGGAGGGCGAGGGCGCGGGCGAGCGCGATGCGCTGCTGCTGGCCGCCGGACATCTGGTGCGGGTAGTGCTCGGCGCGGTGCGGCAGGCCGACCAGTTCCAGCAGCTCCTGGGCGCGCTTGCGGCGCTCGGCCTTGCCGGTGCCGCGCATCCGCAGCCCGAAGGCGACGTTGTCCAGCGCGGTCAGGTGCGGGAAGAGGCTGTACGACTGGAACACCATGCCCGCGTCGCGCTTGTGGGCGGGGATCGAGGTGATGTCCTGTCCGTCGACCAGCACCTCGCCGGAGTCGTGCTGCTCGAAGCCGGCCAGGATGCGCAGCGCGGTGGTCTTGCCGCAGCCGGACGGGCCGAGCAGGGCGAGCAGTTCACCGGGCCGGACGGTCAGGTCCAGACCGTCGAGGGCGGTGGTGGCGCCGAACGCGCGGCGCAGCGAGCGGAACTCGACGGTGGCGCCGCCGGCGGCGGTCGCGGCCCGGGAGGCGGTGGCGGTGGCCGTGGTCATGGCTGGTAACTCCTGGAGAACGGGGGGTGGTTCAGGACCGGGCGGCCTTGCGGCCGCGGCCGACGGCGGACATCAGCAGCAGGACGAGCCAGACGATCAGCAGGCTGAGCATCGACACCGCGACGGACATCTGGCCGTCGCTCTTGCCGTTGGAGTTGATCCACACCGAGAAGGGGCCGAAGCCGAGGATGGAGGCGGTGGTGAACTCGCCGAGCACCAGGGCGACGGTGAGCACGGCGCCGTTCAGCAGCGCGCTGCGCAGGTTCGGCAGGACGACGGTGAACACCGCGCGCAGCCAGCCGGCGCCGCAGTTGCGGGCGGCCTCGACCAGGGTGACCACATCCACGCCGCGCAGTCCGGCGTCGATGGCCCGGTAGGCGAACGGCAGGGCCATCAGCACGTAGGCGATGACCAGGACGATCGGGAAGTCCGGGTTCTGGATGGCCACCATGGTCTGGAAGAACGGGGTGTCCTGGAGGTAGTCCGGGCCCCAGCGCAGCACGCCGATGATGCCGGTGGTGAGGGCCACCACCGGGACGACCAGCGGCATCGAGCACATGACCTCGATGACCGGGCGCAGCTTCGGCGCGCCGAGCCGGGCGGCGAGCACCGCGGGGACGAGCAGGAGCAGCAGCACCGCCACGGTGACGACGGCCAGTTCGAGGCTGAGCACCAGGCTGTCGGTGAAGCCGGGGGCGTTCAGCAGCTCGGTGTAGGCGCGGAAGGTGGTGCCGTTCTTGTGGTCGTCGACGCTGAAGACCACCGACGAGACCAGCGGCACCGCGAAGTAGATCCCGCAGAGCAGCAGGACCAGGCCGCGGCCGAAACGGATGCGATTGATCAGGCGAGCCACTTGGCACTCCGGCGCTGAAGGGGCAGGTACACGGCCATCACCAGGCAGGCGACCACGATCATGTCGAGGCCGAGGGCGAGGGCGAGGTTGCCCTGGCCGACCAGGACGTTGCCGGACAGCGCGTCGCCGATCTGCATCGAGATCAGCGGCACCGAACTGCCCACCATGGCCTCGGCGGTGGCGTACGCGGCGAAGGAGGCGCCGAACAGCAGCACGAAGCCGCCGAGCAGCGAGGGCAGCAGGACGGGCAGCGCCACGTGCCGCCAGTACTGCAGGCCGGTGGCGCCGTTGTTGTACGCGGCCTCGCGCCACTGGACCTTGAGGCCCTCCAGAGCCGGGGTGATGGTGATGACCATCAGCGGCACCAGGAAGTACAGGTAGACCACGGACAGGCCGGAGAAGGTGTAGAGGTTCCAGCCGTGCGCGGTCAGGCCGAGCTTCCTGGTGACCTCGCCGGAGTTGCCGAGGGTGGCGACGAACATGAAGGCCAGCGGGACGCCGCCGAAGTTGGCGAGCACGCCGGAGGCGGACATCACGGCCTCGCGGAAGGCGCGGAACCGGGAGGTCGCCACGGCCTGGGCCAGCGGCAGGCCGACCACGGTGGCGATCAGCGCGGTCAGCAGGGAGAGCTTCACGCTGCCCCACAGGGCCGTCCAGTAGGCGCCCTGGAGCGAGCCGGTGAGGTTGTCGAGGGTGAAGGCGCCGCCGCCGTCGGGGGCGTCCGAGGAGGTGGTGAAGGCGCCGATGACGATCGCGACGGCGGGCAGGCCGAAGCCGATCGCGAAGAAGAGGATCAGGGGGAGGGCGGCGAGCCAGGCGCGGCTGCCGCGGGCCCGGCGCGCGGCCGGGCGGGGGGCCTCGGTGTGCACCGTGGTGGCGGTGACCGGGGCCGGGGCGGGGGAGACGGGGCCGGGGGCGCCCCCGCCGCTCTGGGCGGCGGAGGCGCTGGCCGGCACCGGGGTGGGAGCCGTAGTCATCAGTCAGATCAGCCCGAGATCGCCTTGGCCCAGTTCTCCGTCACGACCTTCTTGGCCGCGGTGGTCTGGTCGTCGGTCGGGAAGGTGGTGAAGGGCTTCTCGATGGCCGGGAGCTTGGCGGCGGCGGCCGCGTCCAGGGTGCCCGCGGCCTTCATGGCGTCGAACAGGGCCGGGGTGGCGTAGCCGCCCAGGTAGCCGTTCTGGCCCTCCGCGCTGTAGAGGTACTCCTCCCACAGGCGGGCGGCGGCCGGGTGCGGCGCGTCCTTGTTGATGGCCTGGTTGTAGAAGCCGGCGTAGATGCCGTCGGACGGGATGCTGACCTGCCAGTCGATGCCCTTGTCCTTGAACTTGTCGGTGTAGCCGGCGTTCAGGTAGGACCAGTCGACGCTGATCGGGGTCTCGCCCTTCTCGATGGTCGCCGGGGTGACCTCGACCGGGTTGAAGTTCCCGGCCTGCTTGAGCTTGCCGAAGAAGTCGATGCCGGGCTGGATGTTGTCCAGCGAACCGCCGTTGGCCAGGGCGGCGGCCATGACGGCGCTGTACGCGGCGTTCGCCTTGGTCGGGTTGCCGTTGAGCGCGACCATGCCCTTGTACTCGGGCTTGAGCAGGTCGGCGAAGGTCTTCGGGCAGGCCGACACCTTCTTGGCGTCGCAGGCGATCGAGACGTAGCCGCCGTAGTCGTTGTAGCTCAGACCGTTGGCGTCCTTCATGGAGGCCGGGATCTTGTCGAAGTCGGCGACCTTGTAGGGGGCGAACAGGCCCTGCTTGCCGCCGGAGGTGGCGAACGCGGCGCCCAGGTCGACCACGTCGGGGGCGCGGTCCTGGCCCTTACGGGACGTGATCGCGTTGATCTCGTCCTGGCTGGAGCCGTCCGGGTTCTCGTCCTCGATGTCGATGCCGTACTTCGCCTTGAAGCCGTCCATCAGCTTGCCGTAGTTCGCCCAGTCGCGCGGCAGCGTGATGACGTGCAGCTTGCCTTCCTTCTTGGCGGCGGCGACCAGGGCGTCCATGCCGCCGAAGTCGGCGGCCGAGGTGGCGGTCTTGGCGCTCTTGCCGCCCGCGGCGTCGCTGCCGGACTTCGCGGTGGAGGAGCCGGCGGAACCGCAGGCGGTGAGGGACAGCGCGGCGGCGGTCAGGACGGCCGCGAAGGCGGCGGAGCGGGCACGGTGCACGGACACGGGTCAGTCTCCTGATCGGGTGTACTGCGAAGGGGGTGCTGCACGGGAGTGGTGTCCGATCTGATCGGGGGATCGATCGTGCGAGTGGCCGGGGCGCGGATCCGTCGGTGGCCCGTCGGGAGATCCGTCGGGGTTCCTTGCCGCGTTCGTCCGGTATCCGTTCGGAACCGTCCGAGTTGACTAGCCAACTTCGCTGACGGAGGTAAGTAACCCGAAGTTCGGTGACGGGAAGGTGAACGGACGGCCCAGAACCGGGGTCGGCTGCGGGAACGGTGGAATCCGGCCATCGGTGCGTGATCCGTTCGGTGCGATGCTCGAACGGCGCAGCGGGATAAGGTCGGGCTGTCCGTGCCGGTACGGCTGCGCTGGACACCGCCCCTGGAGGGTCAATTGAGTGACGTGGCAGTAGAGCCCGGGCGCCCAGTCGAGCGCACGGCCGGAGCCCTGTACCGCAAGGTGGCCGCAGATCTGCGCGAGGCCATCACCACCGGCGCGTACGGCGAGGCCGGCCGGCTGCCCGCCGAGGGCGCGCTGGCCGAGCAGTACGGGGTCTCCCGCGGCACCGTCCGCCAGGCGCTCGCCGTGCTGCGCTCCGACGGGCTGGTCACCTCCCGCCGCGGCACCCGACGGGTGGTGCTCGGCGGCGCCCGGGTGCAGAGCTTCTCGGAACTGCTCAGCTTCACGCACTGGGCGTACTCGATGGGCGAGGAGCCCGGCGGCATCCTGGACTCCCTGGTGCGCCGACCGGCCGACGCGGCCGAGCGCGAGCAACTGCGGCTGGAGCCCGGCGCCGAGGTGTACGTCACGGTCCGGCTGCGGACGCTGTCCGGCACCCCGGTGATGGTCGAGCGGACGATCTACCCGCCGCGGGTCGGCGAGATCGTCGCCGAGCTGCCGCCGGACGTCGTCTCGCACACCGAGGTGCTGCGCGAGCACGGCATCCTGTTCACCGACGCCGACCACACCATCGACATCGTCGCGGCCAACGCCGAGGACGCCCGACTGCTCGGCTGCCGCCGGGGCGGCCCGCTGCTGCGCGAGCGGCGGCGCACCACCGACCCGACCGGCACGCCGGTGGAGTGGTCCCAGGACCGCTACCTGCCCGGCACGGTGGCGTTCAGCGTGCACAACTCGCTGGCCACGTCGGCGCTTTCGCGGCACGCCCGGGAGCTGGACTGAGCTCCCGGGCGTCGTTCGGGGTTCCTGCGCGTCCTACGTGTCCTGCGCGTCCTGCGCGTCCTACCGCATGAGCGAGGCGAGCAGCGGGCGGTAGTGCTCGAAGTCCGGCGTCCGCAGGCCCGGCTCCTTCGCCTGCTCGTCCCACCGGCGCACGGCCACCGCGTGGACGGCGCCCGGGAGTTCGGCGAAGGCGGCGGCCTCCTCGGCGTCCATCGGGCCGCCCTGGACGGTGAGGGTGTACTCGGAGGCCTCGGAGAGCCGGGCGCGGTAGCCGGGCTCGACCGCGCACAGGTAGCGCTTGGCGGCCACGTGCAGCCGGACCGGCTCGGTGACCTCCGGGCCGAACCAGGCGGCCAACCGGTCGGCGCCGGTGTGGCTGTGCCGGTTGTCCTGACCTTCCATCAGATCCCGTCCGTGCAGCGGGCCGTGGCCGTGCTCATCAAAGAAGTGTCCGACGTCGTGCAGCAGGGCCGCGGCGACCAGGTGGCCGGGGGCCCCGGCGGCCTCGGCGGCGGCCGCGGCCTGGAGCATGTGCTCGGCCATGGTGACGGCCTCGCCCAGGTACTCCCCGGCGCCCTCGCCCGCGAACAGCCCGGCCAGTTCGTCCAGGGCGGCGGTGCGGCGGTGCAGCACGGCGAGGGTGCTGTGCAGGGAGTCCAGGTCCGCGTAGCAGCCCTGGAGGTGCCGGTGGCCGTCCTGCTGGAAGGCCGTACGGGCGTGCAGCAGGCGGGTGTTGTCGAAGACCAGGCAGTCGCCCGGGCCGAGCCGGAAGGTCAGCTGGAGCTCGGGGCGCAGGGTGATCGCGGCGAAGCGGCGGTAGGCGGCGTAGAAGGCTTCCCGGTCGTCGCCGCGGAGGGTGCCGATCGAGCGGTTGTTGAACCGGACCTCGCGGATCCGGCCCAGTGGGTCCACGTCGATCAGCGGGCGGTCGGCGCGCAGTTCGGTGCGGCGGTCGCGGAAGACGAAGGGGACGGGCGTGCGGGTGAGCGTCGCGAAGTGCTCGGGGGCCTCGTCCCGGAGGATCGCGGCTGCCTGGAAGCCGTCCACCAGGCCGGAGTCGCCGCCGGTCGCCGAGTTCTCCAGGCAGTGCAGCAGCTGGAGGGTCGGCACCGGGTCGCGGTACGGGTTGTCGGTGTGCGGGGCGATCGTCCTGTTCGTGAACGCGAGGTTGTTGGGGTCCGGCTCGACCCGGACGTCGAACAGCTCGCCGTAGTTGGTGACCCGCACGTAGCCGAAGCTCTCGGCCACCCGCAGCACCTGCCGCTCCACGGTGGGCACCCCGCGCAGCACCGCGAAGCCGCTGCGCCGGACGGCGGCGAGGACGGCGGCCTGCTCGGCGGGGTCGGTGAGGTAGGCCTCCCAGTCGGCCTCGGGGATGCCGCGGGCGAAGTCGGCGGCCGTCCAGAGCCGCTTGTCCTGCTCGGTGCGGCCGTCGCCGCCCGCCGGCTCGGCCAGCCAGGCGAGCGGGTAGCGGGAGCGGTGGCTGTCGGACCAGAGCACCTCCAGGTGGCCGTCGGCCTCCGTGCTCGCGGCGATCGCGAGGTCCGGCGGGAGGTCGTCGATCTGGAACAGCTTCTGGCCGTTGCGCGGGTCCCGGCAGTCGGCGCAGGGGCAGTTGTCGCGCAGCCAGTACGGCGGCAGCTCGGTCACGGTCTCCTCCTCGGCGGTAAGTTGTCTAGCCAACTTCGGCTCTGGGCGGAGCCTGCCGGTCCCCGGTGAGTTCCGCGTGCCGGTCGGATGAACGCCCGGGGAACTGTGTCGGGGGGAGTGACCGAAAACCGTTGGGGCGGGGCCGGGCCGGGCGGATGGTGCCGCGCCGACCGGCGGCCAGGTGCCGTCCGCTCCGGCCGTTCGGGTGAGGGGGCGTGGGGCGCGGCGCGTTTCTCGGTGGGTGCGGATGCCGCTGCGGCACTGTCGGGGGGATTCCCCGAGGTGAGAGGCGTGGCGCCATGGCCCATTCCAATACGACGGCATCGCCCCCCACGGGGCACGGCGGGCTGAAGCGCGAGGTCGGCGTCGCCGGGCTGCTCTTCGCCTCGGTCGGCGCGATCATCGGCTCCGGCTGGCTGTTCGGGGCGCAGAAGGCGGCGGTGGCGGCCGGGCCCGCCGCGCTGCTGTCCTGGGGCATCGGCGCGGTGGCGATCGTCCTGCTGGCGCTGATCCATGCCGAGCTGGGCGGACTGTTCCCGGTCGCCGGCGGCACGGCCCGCTACCCCCACTACGCCTTCGGCGGCTTCGCCGGGATGTCCTTCGGCTGGTTCACCTGGCTCCAGGCCGCGACCATCGCGCCGATCGAGGTCCAGGCGATGATCAACTACGCCCGGCACTGGACCTGGGCGGACGGCTTCCTCAACAAGGACCTGACGCTGACCGGGACGGGCTTCCTGGTCGCGGCCGTGCTGATGGGCGTGTTCGTCGCGATCAACTTCCTCGGCGTCCGGCTCCTCGCCCACACCAACAGCGTGGCCACCGTGTGGAAGGTCGCGATCCCGATCCTGGCGATCTTCGCCCTCGGCATCCAGGACTTCCACGGCTCCAACTTCACCGTGCACGGCTTCGCCCCGGACGGCGCCAAGGGCGTGCTCGCCGCGATCAGCACCAGCGGCGTGATCTTCGCGCTGCTCGGCTTCGAGCAGGCCATCCAGTGGGCGGGGGAGAGCCGCAACCCCCGCCGGGACATCCCCCGGGCCGTCCTCGGGTCGGTGGTGATCGGCACGATCATCTACGTGCTGCTCCAGGTGGTGTTCATCGGCGCCCTGCCGCCGGAGACCTTCGCCGGGGGCTGGGCCAAGCTCGACTACCCGGGGATCAGCGGCCCGTTCGCGGGCCTCGCCACGCTGATCGGCCTCGGCTGGCTGGCGACGATCCTGTTCATCGACGCGGTGATCTCGCCCGCGGGCACCGGGCTGGTCTACATCACCTCCAGCTCCCGGGTCACCTACGGCCTCAGCCGCAACGGCTACGCGCCGCAGGCCCTGCAGTACACCGACCGCAACTCGGTGCCCTGGCTCGGGCTGCTGATCGCCTGGGTCGCCGGGGTGGTCTGCTTCCTGCCGTTCCCGAGCTGGCAGAAGCTGGTCGGCTTCATCACCTCGGCGGTGGTGCTGATGTACGCGGGCGCGCCGCTGGCCTTCGGGGTGCTGCGCAAGCGGCTGCCCGGGATGGAGCGCTCGTACCACCTGCCGGCCGGCACGGTCATCTCGCCGATCGCCTTCGCGGTGGCGAGCCTGGTCATCTACTGGTCCGGCTGGGACACCCTGTGGCGCCTCGGGCTGGCGATCCTGATCGGGTACGCGCTGCTCGGCGGGTACTCGGCGTACGCCGCCTCGAAGGGGGTGCCGAACGCGCCGCGGATGGACTTCAAGGCCGGGCAGTGGCTGCCGGTCTACCTGGTCGGGATGGGGATCGTCTCCTGGCAGGGCACCTTCGGCGTGGGCGCCCAGGGGAACCTGCCGCTGTGGTGGGACATCGGGGTCGTGGTGGTGTTCTCGCTGCTCATCTACTACTGGGCGCTGTCCGTCGCGCTGCCGGCGGAGGAGATCGAGCGGAACATCCGGGGCGTCGAGGTGGTGGACGCGGGCGGGCACTGAGCGCAGCCGGGAGAACGGCCCCCGAAGCGATCCGGGGGCCGTTCGGCGTTTCCTAGGCGGCGGCCTTCCACGCCGCCCCGGCCGCCTCCAGCGCCGCGTCGGCGTCGCCCCCGGTGGCCGTGGCGAGGGCGGTCAGGCAGGCCCGGACGGTGTCCAGCGAGGCCGCCGTGCCGTAGTGGTTGACGCGGAGCATGGAGGCCGCCAGCGCCCCGCCGCCGGGCTGGACGGGCAGCGCCGGGTCGAGGGCGGCGGCGAGCTCGGCGGCGTGCACCCCGGCCGGGGTGCGCAGGGTGGTGGCGACCGGAGCCGCGGCGGCGTCCTGGTGGACGTACGGGCTGAGCGTGCCGAGGGCGCGGGCGCCGGCCCGGGTGGCGGCCGAGGCGGCGCGGTGCCGGGCGATCACGGTGGGCAGGCCGTCGGCGGCGATCCGGTCCAGGCAGGCGCCGAGCGCGAGCATCTCCAACTGGGCCGGGGCGTGCGGCAGTACGGTGCGGCCGGCGTCCGTCCAGCGCTCCTTCCAGTCCAGCAGGGACAGGTAGGAGCGGCGCGGGGCGGCCGGGTTGGCGGCGATCCGCTCCCAGGCGCGCTCGGAGACGGAGACGGCGGAGACCCCGGCCGGGCCGCCCATCGCCTTCTGGCCGCCGATCACGCACAGGTCGATGCCCCACTCGTCGGTGAGCAGCGGCTCGGCGGCGACCGAGGCGACCGCGTCGAGCATCAGCAGGGCGCCGTGCGCACGGACCACGGAGGCGATCCCGGCGACCGGGTTGGTGTTGCCGGTGGCGGCCTCGGCGTGCACCAGGGAGACGAAGTCGATCTCCGGGTGGCTCTCCAGCGCCTCGCCGACCTGCTCGGGGCTCACCGCGCTGTCGAAGGGCACCGCGAGGTCGACCACCGTCGTCCCGCAGGAGCGCAACCAGTTGCCGAAGGTCTGGCCGTACGGGCCGGTGACGATGTTGAGCGCGGTGGAGCCGGGGTGCGCGGCGCCGCGGATCGCGGCCTCCAGCGGCAGCAGGGCCTCGCCCTGGGTGACGATGACGTCGGCCCCGGTGTGCAGCAGCGCGGCAACCTGGTCCTCGATCGCCGCGAACCCGGCGGCGCTGAGCGGGGGGAGGTCGAGGAAGGAACTCACGCGCCCGCCTCGCTTCGCTCGGCGAGGGCGTTCGCCCACGCGCTCCTCTTGACGGTTCGCTCGCTGCGCTCTCTCACGGCTTCACGGCCTTTCACGGGGCGGGTGGTGGGTGCGGCAACGAGTCTGCCGCATGCGTGCCGGTGGCAGGGAACGCGCCCGTCGGTAGAGTGCGGCCATGACTGAAGGTGCGGTGCTGCACGTCCGGGGCCGGGTGCTGGTCGGTCCGGAGGAGGTCCGGGACGAACTCTGGGTGGTGGACGGCCGGGTGAGCTTCACCCGACCGCCGACCGCCGGGGACGTCCGGACGGTGACGGGCTGGGTGCTGCCCGGCCTGGTGGACGCGCACTGCCACGTCGGCCTGGACGCGCACGGCGCCGTGGACGCCGAGACCAGCGAGAAGCAGGCGCTCACCGACCGTGACGCGGGCACCCTGCTGATCCGCGACGCCGGCTCGGCCGCCGACACCCGCTGGATCGACGGGCGCGAGGACCTGCCCCGGATCATCCGGGCCGGCCGGCACATCGCCCGCACCCGCCGCTACATCCGCAACTACGCCCACGAGATCGAGCCCGGGGACCTCGCCGCCTACGTGCGGGCCGAGGCCCGGCGGGGCGACGGCTGGGTGAAGCTGGTCGGCGACTGGATCGACCGCGAGCGCGGCGACCTCGCCGCCTGCTGGCCGGGCGACGCGCTCGCCGAGGCGATCGCGGCGGCGCACGAGGAGGGCGCGCGGGTCACCGCGCACTGCTTCGCGGCGGAGTCGCTGCCGGACCTGCTGGCGGCCGGGATCGACTGCGTCGAGCACGCCACCGGGCTGACCGAGGAGCTGATCCCGGCCTTCGCCGAGCGCGGGGTGGCCATCGTGCCGACCCTGGTCAACATCGCCACCTTCCCGCAGCTGGCGGCGGGCGGGGAGGCCAAGTTCCCGGCCTGGTCGGCGCACATGCGGCGGCTGCACGAGCGCCGCTACGACACCGTGGGCGCCGCGCACGACGCGGGCATCCCGGTGTTCGTCGGCACCGACGCGGGCGGTTCGCTCGCCCACGGGCTGGTCGCGGACGAGGTGGCGGAGCTGGTGAAGGCGGGGCTGAGCCCGGCCGAGGCGCTGTCGGCGGCGAGCTGGGGCGCACGGGAGTGGCTCGGGCGGCCGGGGCTGGAGGAGGGCGCTCCGGCGGACTTCGTGGTCTACGAGGAGGACCCACGGGCGGACGTCCGGGTGCTCGCGGACCCGCGCACGGTGGTGCTGCGGGGGCGGCCGGTGGGGTGACCGGGCGCGGCGGTCGGCGAGGCGGTGGGCGGCCCGGTGGCTGCTCCCGGTGATCGTTCGCGGTGACCCTCCGTGGTGACGCCCTGTCGGTATCGGCCGATAGGGTGACGACCATGGCACCGCGTCCACTGAATGAGATCGTCGAGCCCGGCTGGGCCACCGCACTTGAACCCGTCGCCGGGCAGATCGCCGCGATGGGCGACTTCCTCCGCGCCGAGATCGCGGCGGGCCGCACCTACCTGCCGTCCGGACCGAACGTGCTGCGGGCGTTCCAGCAGCCGATCGCCGACGTCCGGGTACTGATCGTCGGGCAGGACCCGTACCCGACGCCCGGCCACGCCGTCGGCCTGAGCTTCTCGGTGGCACCGGACGTCCGGCCGATCCCGCCGAGCCTGATCAACATCTTCCGGGAGTACGGCACCGACCTCGGCCTGCCGCAGCCGTCCAACGGCGACCTCACGCCCTGGACGCAGCAGGGCGTCCTGCTGCTGAACCGGGCGCTGACCACCCAGCCGCGCAACCCCCGGGCCCACAAGGGCAAGGGCTGGGAGGCGGTCACCGAGCAGGCGATCCGGGCGCTGGTGGCGCGCGGCGGTCCGATGGTGGCGATCCTGTGGGGCAGCGACGCCCGCAACCTGCGGCCGCTGCTGGGCACCATCCCGACGGTGGAGTCGGTGCACCCGAGCCCGATGTCGGCCGACCGCGGCTTCTTCGGCTCGCGGCCGTTCAGCCGGGCCAACGAGCTGCTGGTGCGGCAGGGGGCGCAGCCGGTGGACTGGCGGCTGCCGTAAGGGAGTTGCTCCCGTAGCAGATCCCGGTCAGTGCCGGACGTCAATCTCACCCCAACGAGTGAAATGACGTTCCGTGAGGCTCATGTGACGGATCGTTTGAGAAGACTGGCGGCTCATCGTTTCACCTGTGTGGGGGTCTCGCCATGTCTTCCCGGTCCTTCCGGTCTTCCCAGCTGTCCCGGCCGTCTCGCCGAATCGTTTCCGCATCCGCCGCCGTGGCGGTGAGCACGCTGCTCACCGCCGGGCCCGTCCAGGCCGCGCCGGCCACGACCGGGTCGACCGCCTCCGCGCCGGCCACGACCGCGCCCTCGTCGGGCAAGGCCCGAGCCGTCACCGCCGAGGTCGCCCTGGACGTCAGCTTCCTGAACAAGGCGGTCGACGTCCCGGTGGACATCGCGCTCAACAAGGTGGAGACGCCCGAGCAGAGGGACGGCTCGGTGCTGACCGCCAAGGTCGCGGGCGTCGACCAGAACGGCCCGGTCGAGCTGGTCAAGGCGGACATCGGCACGTCCGTCACCCGGGTCGACGCCAAGGGCGCCACCGCCTCCGTCAAGCTGGTCAACGCCGACGTGCACGCCCCCGGCCTGCCCGCCACCGCGCTGCTCGGCCTGGAGGCGATGAGCGCCGAGGCCACCTGCCCGGTCGACGGGCAGCCGACCGCGAACGTGGTCGCCCCCGCCAAGCTGACCGTGCTGGGCAAGCCCGTCACCGTCGGGCTGTACGGCCCGACCAAGGTGGACGTGCCGCTGGTCGGCAGCGTGTCGGTGGAGTTCTCCAAGAAGAGCACCACCACGACCACCGCCGCCGCCTCGGCCCTGGAGGTGCAGGTGGAGGTGAACCCGCTCAACCTGAACGTCGCCAAGGTCACCGGGAAGATCACCGTCGCCTCGGTCAGCTGCGAGAAGCCGTCCGGCCCCGCCGCCACCGGCACTCCGAGCACGCCGGGCACCCCGAGCGCCGTGCCGACGTCCGCGCCCGCCGCCCAGCCGGTCGCGGACGCCGGCACCTCGCGCGCCGCCGTGCCGCAGGCGGCGGTGGAGAAGCCCGAGCGGCTCGCCACCACCGGCGGCAGCAGCGCCACCGGCCCGCTGGCCGCCGGGGCCGCCGCCCTGGTCGCGGGCGGTGCGGCCGCGCTGTGGGCCACCCGGCGCCGCCGGGCCGCGCACGCCCGTCGCGGCTGAGCACCCGCAGCGGTGCGGGGTGCCACGCCCGGCACTCCCGCACCGTGACCGTGCCGATGCGGACGGTTGGTTCACATGCGCGTTACACGAGAGGAACAACCGGGAAACGGCGGCTTGCGACGCTACGCGGGCATCCACCACCCAGCAATCGAGGGACACGCCGTGGCAATCAAGGCCGAGTACATCTGGATCGACGGCACCAAGCCGACCGCGAAGCTCCGTTCCAAGACTCGCGTCCTGCCCAACGCCGACAAGATCCCGACCTGGGGCTTCGACGGTTCCTCGACCAACCAGGCCGAGGGCCACGCCTCGGACCGCGTGCTGGACCCGGTGAAGGTCACCAAGGACCCGATCCGCGGTGGCGACAACATCCTCGTCCTGTGCGAGGTCCTGGAGACGGACGGCACCCCGCACGAGTCCAACACCCGCGCCCTGCTGCGCGAGGTCGAGGAGAAGTACACCGTGCAGGAGTCGATCTTCGGCATCGAGCAGGAGTACACCTTCTTCAAGGGCTCCCGCCCGCTGGGCTTCCCCGAGGGCGGCTTCCCGGCCCCGCAGGGCGGCTACTACTGCGGCGTCGGCGCCGAGGAGGTCTTCGGCCGCGAGATCGTCGAGCTGCACCTGGACCGCTGCATGGACGCCGGCCTGGCGATCTGCGGCATCAACGCCGAGGTCATGCCCGGCCAGTGGGAGTTCCAGATCGGCCCGGTCGACGCCCTGACCGTCTCGGACGACCTGTGGATCGCCCGCTACCTGCTCTACCGCACCGCCGAGGAGTTCGGCATCGACGCCACCCTGGACGCCAAGCCGGCCCGGGGCGACTGGAACGGCGCGGGCGCCCACACCAACTTCTCCACCAAGGCGATGCGCGAGGGCTACGACGCCATCATCACCGCCTGCGAGTCGCTCGGCGCCTCCCAGGAGATCGTGATGGACCACGTCACCCAGTACGGCGCCGACATCGAGTCCCGCCTGACCGGCAAGCACGAGACCGCCCCGTGGAACGTCTACAGCTACGGCGTCTCCAACCGCGGCGCGTCCGTCCGCATCCCGTGGCAGGTCGAGGTGGAGCAGAAGGGCTACATCGAGGACCGTCGCCCGAACGCCAACGTCGACCCGTACGTCGTCACCCGCCTGCTGATCAACACCTGCTGCGCGGCCCTGGAGAAGGCCGGCCAGGTCTGATCCCCGCCCCTGGCGTGCACCGTCCGTAGGCCCTTCCCCGCCCGGGGGAGGGCCTACGGGCTCTGCCCTGCCCGGTGTTCGCCGGGTCGGGCATAATCGAGCGCATGACCGCTCCCCGCCCCCGCCTCCTCGTGCGCCGACTGCACGTGGACCTGGCGCGGGTGTGGGCGGCCGGCTGTCGTCGTTGTCGGTGAGTTCTCAGCAGCAGGACCGAAGCAGGACCGACCGACCCCAGACCGCACCGGCCGCAGGAGTGTGTCCGTTCCATGGTTCTCACCTTCCACTGGTTCCTCCCCACCAACGGCGACAGCCGGCAGATCGTCGGCGGCGGGCACGGCTCGACGCCCGGGACGGCCGGCTCCGACCGGCCGCCGAGCATCGGCTACCTGGGCCAGATCGCCCGCAGCGCCGAGCAGTTGGGCTTCGAGGGGGCGCTCACGCCGACCGGTGCCTGGTGCGAGGACGCCTGGCTGACCACCGCGATGCTGACCCAGGTGACCGAGCGGTTGAAGTACCTGGTGGCGTTCCGGCCCGGGCAGCTCAGCCCCACGCTGGCGGCGCAGATGGCCGCGACCTACCAGCGGCAGTCCGGCGGGCGGCTGCTGCTCAACGTGGTGACCGGCGGCGAGTCCGCCGAACAGCGGGCCTACGGGGACTTCCTGGACAAGGACGCCCGCTACGCCCGCACCGGGGAGTTCCTGGACATCACCCGGCGGCTCTGGGCGGGGGAGACCGTCGACCACGACGGCCCCCATCTGCGGGTCGAGCGGGCGCGCCTGACCCGGCTGCCCGACCCGGTGCCGCCGGTGTACTTCGGCGGCTCCTCCCCGGCGGCCGGCGAGGTCGCGGCCCGCTCCGCCGACGTCTACCTGACCTGGGGCGAACCGCCCGCCCAGGTGCGGGAGAAGATCGGGTGGATCCGTGAGCTGGCCGCCGCCCGGGGCAGGACGGTGCGGTTCGGGATCCGCCTGCACGTGATCACCCGGGACAGCTCCGCGCAGGCCTGGGCGGAGACCGAACGGCTGCTCGCCGGCATGGACCCGGGGCGGGTCCGGGAGACCCAACGGGCCCTCGCCGAGAGCGAGTCGGAGGGGCAGCGGCGGATGCTCGCGCTGCACGGCGGCTCGGCGCAGCGGCTGGAGGTGCACCCGGGGCTGTGGGCCGGCATCGGGCTGCTCCGCGGCGGGGCGGGCACCGCGCTGGTGGGCAGCCACCGGGAGGTCGCCGACCTGGTCGCCGAGTACCACGAGCTGGGGATCGACGAGTTCGTGCTGTCGGGCATGCCGCACCTGGAGGAGGCCTACTGGTTCGGCGAGGGGGTCCTGCCGCTGCTGGCCGCCCGCGGCCTGTGGCGCCGACCGCAGGCGGGGTAAACCACTGGTCAATCCCGGTCGCCCGCCGGAGAATTCACGGCATGACTCGACAGCCGCTGCTCCTCCTCGACGTGGACGGACCCCTCAACCCCTACGCCGCGCCGAGGCTGCGGCGGCCGGACGGCTACCGGACGCACGAGCTGATGCCCACCTGGTGGGCCGATCGGCAGACCAGGCGCTCCGCCGACGGCGAGGCGAAGCCGTTGCGGGTGTGGCTGAACCCGGCGCACGGGCCGGAACTGCTGGCGCTGCCGTACGAGTTGGTGTGGGCGACGACCTGGATGGACGAGGCGAACGCCCTGATCGGCCCGCGCCTCGGGCTGCCCGAACTCCCCTACGTCCGCTGGACGGAGCTGTTCGGCGAGGACCCGGACGGGCTGCACTGGAAGACGAAGGACGTGGTGGCCTGGGCCGCCGGGCGGCCGTTCGTCTGGGTCGACGACGAACTCGGGCCGCAGGACGCCGAGTGGATCGCGGCGCACCACCCGGGCCCGGCGCTCACCCTGCACGTCAACCCCCGGGTCGGCATGCTCGCCGGCGACTTCGCGACCCTGCGGGACTGGGCGGCCGCCGCATGACCGGGTCGCCGTTGCTCCTGATCGACGTGGACGGGCCGCTCAACCCCTACGCCGCACCGGACTCCCGCTGCCCCGAGGGCTACGGCACCCACCGGCTGCTGCCCGAGTCCTGGGTCGCCCGGCACGCTCCGCAGCCGCGGGAGCAGGTCGAGCCGCTGCGAGTGTGGCTGAATCCGGCGCACGGGCCGGAACTGCTCTCGCTGCCGTACGAGTTGGTCTGGGCGACCACCTGGATGGACGAGGCGAACACCTTCATCGGCCCGCGCCTCGGGCTGCCCGAGCTCCCGTACGTCCGCTGGACCAACCTGTTCGGCGAGGGCGGGGAGGACCCGGACGGGCTGCACTGGAAGACCAGGGACCTGGTGGCCTGGGCCGCCGGGCGGCCGTTCGTCTGGCTGGACGACGAACTCGGGCCGCAGGACATCGAGTGGATCGCGGCGCACCACCCGGCCGAGGCGCTGCCGCTCTGGGTCGACCCCCGGGCGGGGCTGCGGGAGCTGCACTTCGCGGCCCTGCGGGAGTGGGCGGAGGACGCGGAGTGCTGAGCGGCGGATCCGCGGGCGAGCTGGTCGGCCGGGTCGAGCGGCTGCGGCGCTACCCGGTCAAGTCGCTGCTGGGGGAGGACCTCCCGGCGGCCGAGGTGTCCACGAGGGGCCTGGCCGGGGACCGGGCGCGCGCCCTGCTCGACCTGGAGACCGGGCGGGTGGCCAGCGCCAAGAACCCCCACCGCTGGGCCGGGCTGCTCGACTACTCGGCGACGGCCACGGCGGACGGCCGGGTGGCGGTGACCGGCCCGGACGGGCGCGCCGCGGGCGAGGCGGAGCTGTCCGAGGCCTTCGGCCGCAAGCTCGCCCTGATCGCCGAGCGCCCGCCCGGCGCGGAGGTCGAGCGGGCCGTCCCGGAGGAGGTGCTGGCGCGCGGGATCGAGGCGGAAGTGCCGGTGACCGTCAACGAGTTGGGGCGGGCCGCACCGGACGGCGGGTTCTTCGACTTCGCCCCGCTGCACCTGATCACCAGCTCCACACTGCTCGCCTTCGGCGTCGAGGCGGAGCGCTACCGGCCGAACCTGGTGCTCCGCACCGAGGGCGAGGGATTCGTCGAGAACGCCTGGGTGGGGCGGGAGTTGACCGTCGGGGAGAGCCTGCGGCTGCGCATCGTGGCACCCACCCCGCGCTGCGCCGTCCCCACCCTGCGGCACGGCCCGCTGCCGCGCCGGACGGAGGCGCTGCGGGGCCCGGCCGCACGCAACCGGCTGGTCCCGCTGGCGGGCATGCCGGCGCTGCCCTGCGCGGGGGTGTACGCCCAGGTGCTGGCGCCGGGGGCGATCCGCACCGGCGACCCGGTCAGGCTGGACGCAGCGCCGCCTCCAGGGCGCTGAGGAAGCGGTCGGTGGTCTCCTCGTCCCGGACGGCGATCCGCAGCCAGTCCTCGCCCAGGCCGGGGAAGGTGTCCCCGCGCCGGACGGCGAAGCCGAGCTCGCGCAGCCGCGCCCGGACCGCCGCCGCGCCCGGCAGCCGGACCAGGACGAAGGAGGCGGCCGGCTCGCCGTGCAGCCGTACGGTCGGGAAGGCGGCCAGGCCCTTCACCAAGTAGTCGCGCCACAGGGTGAGTTCGGCGGCCGCCCGGTCCGCCTCGGCGAGCGCCGCCGGGCCGCTGCACGCCTCGGCGGCGGCCAGTGCCGGGGTGGAGACCGGCCAGAGCGGCTGGGCGGCGCCGAGGGCGGCGATCAGCGGCGCCGGTCCGAGCGCGTAGCCGATCCGCAGTCCGGCCAGGCCCCAGGTCTTGGTGAGGCTGCGCAGGACGACGACCCGGCCGGGGAGGTCCCGGGCGGCGGCGAGGGACTCGCGCTCCCCGGGCACGGTGTCCATGAACGCCTCGTCCACCACCAGGGTGCGCCCCGGGCGGGCGAGCGCGGCGACAGCTTCGGCGGGGTGCAGGACGGAGGTCGGGTTGGTCGGGTTGCCGAGGACGACCAGGTCCGCCTGCTCGGGGACGGCGCCCAGTCGGAACCCGTCCCCGGGGGAGAGCAGCACCCGGTGCACCCGGTGCCCGGCGTCCCGCAGTGCGGCCTCCGGCTCGGTGAACTGGGGGTGCACCACGACGATGTGACGTGCCGTCAGAACTCGGGCGAGCAGCACGAAGGCCTCCGCGGCCCCCGAGGTGAGCAGCACCTCCTCGACCGGGCGCCCGTGCCGGGCGGCCACCGCCGCGCGGGCGGCGCCCTGGTCGGGGTAGGCGGCGAGGGTGCCGAGGGTGGCGGCCAGGTGCTCGCGCAGCCAGGCGGGCGGCGTGCCGGTGCGGACGTTGACGGCGAGGTCGACCAGGCCGCTCCCGTCGGCGCGCACCTCGGCGTCGCCGTGGTGGCGCAGGTCGGGTTCGGCGGCGGCCGGGTCGGTGGCGGTGGCGGTGGCGGTGGTGGTCGGGTCGGTGGCGGTCATGCGGGGACCCCGTCCGTGTCGGCGGGCAGGCCGGGCGCGCCGGGAAGGCCGGGCACCCGTAGGAGCTCGTACGCCCCGGCGGGCACGGTGAGCCCGGCGCCGTCGCCCAGGGCGACCAGCGCGACGGCGTGCCCGTGCGCGGCGAGGGTGGCGGCCGCCCCGGCCGGGTCGACCGCCCGGCCGGCCCGGTCGGTCGCCACCCCGGCCCGGTCCAGTACCGCGCCCCGGGCGTTCCGCACCGTCCCGGGCTCCGGCAGTACGACCTGTCGCGTCCCCGGCCGGAGCAGCGCGGCCACCGCCTCGACGTCCGCCGGCCGGCCCACCACCACCGAGGCGCGGCGCAGCTCGGCCAGCGCGCGCGGCACCAGCAGGTCGTGGGCGCCCGGCCCGAGGCCGATCAGCGCCAGCCGGCCGCGCACCGCCGCCCGGGCGATCGCGATCGTGGCCGTGGCCGACTTCCGCTTGGGGACGACGAGTTCGCCGCCGTCGGCGCCGGCCAGGGCCGCCGCCTCGGCGACGCTCGCGGTGCCGACGGCCGTGCCGACCGCCGCGGACGGGTTCGGCACGGTGAGCCGGGCCAGGGCCTCGGCCGGGTGCTCGTCGACCGGCACGTTCAGGCAGCGCGCGGCCCATCGCACCGCCGGGTGGTCGGCCTTGCCGGTCACGGTGGCGATCCGGGCGATCGCCGAGCGCAGGTAGCCGGTCTCCTTGAGCACGTCCGTCAGCAGGCGCATGGCGTCGGCCGATCCGGTGCCGCTGCCCGCGCCGATGCCGACGACCAGGGTGCGCGGGACGACCAGGAGGTCCTCGCCGTCCGGGTCCTCGCGGTCGGTGACCCGCAGGACGGGGGCGTCCTCGGGCGCGTCCGGCCGTACGTTCGGGGGCAGTGCGGGCAGCGGGTACGCCACCTCGGTGACCAGCCGGACCGGCCGACCGTCCGCCGCCGCCTCCGCGGCCTCGCCGGCACCGGCCCGGCGGTACCGGACGGCGTGCGGGGTCAGCACGTCGAGGGGGTTCCCGGCGTCGGCCGGGCTCCCGGGGCCGGGCGGGTTCCCGGGGTCGGGCTGCGGGCCGGTGAACACCGGGGTGACGCCGAGGGCGCCGGCCACCTCCTCGGCCAGCTCCAGCGCGGAGTCGGAGTGGGTCAGCGGGATCACCCAGCGCCGGCCAGGGTCCACGCAGAGCACCTCGGCGCCGCGCGGGACGTCGACGCGGGGGTCGGTCAGCAGGCCGACGACGGCGGCGAGCGATCCGACGGCGATCACCTGGCGGTGGCGGTCGAGGGCGAACTGCATCGCCTCCGGCCCCTGGAAGCAGTTGCCGCGCGAGGCCCGGTAGGCGTGGCTGCTCTCCGGCCAGAGCTCCTGCAGCTCGTCGGTCAGCGGGCGGCCCGGCCCGTAGATGGCGACCAGTCCGATCACGTACCGCACTCCTTGCCGTCCCCGGCCCGGTGCTCGCGGGCCCCCGTGATCCCACCACGGGCGGTGGAGGGGGGTCAATCGCGGCGGGTGTGACCTGCGCCGTGGTTCCCGGCAGCTGCCCTGCACGGTGTGGTCCGGCGTCCGGTTGCTCCGTACCGGGACCGCCTCGCAGCTGTTCGTCTGTTCTTCACTTCTCTTGTGCGGTACACGACACGCCGCGATCCTACTGTTCTCGGCGCTCCCGCCCCGGAAGCCCCGACCCCCGGAGGACCCCATGGCCTTCGCACGACCCCGCACCCCCGGCACCCCCACGGCCGGCCCGCGCCCCGCCCGTCGCCGCAGGCTCCGCCCGATCACCGCCCTCGCCACCGGCCTCGGCCTGGTCGCCGGCTCGCTCGGCCTGTGGGCCGCGAGCGGCGACGCGGCCGCCGACACCGCCGCCGCCCTGCCCTCGCCCGACCACATCGTGGTCGTGATGATGGAGAACCACGCCTACTCGCAGGTGATCGGCAGCTCCAACGCGCCGTACTTCAACAACACCCTGGCGGCCGGCGGCGCGACGCTGACCCAGTCCTACGCGCTCACCCACCCCAGCCAGCCCAACTACTACATGCTGTTCTCCGGCAGCGCCCAGGGCGTCACGGACGACAGCTGCGTGGACGTCGGCGCGATGCAGCAGCCCAACCTCGCCTCCGAGCTGCTCGCCGCCAACCAGACCTGGGCCAGCTACAACGAGGGCCTGCCCTCGGTCGGCGCCACCGACTGCCGGGTCGACAACTACGCCCAGAAGCACAACCCGTGGTTCGGCTTCGGCAACGTGCCCACCTCCACCGCCTACGGCATGGACGCCTTCCCGACCGACTTCACCACCCTGCCGAAGGTCTCCTTCGTCACCCCGGACCTCTGCGACGACATGCACGACTGTTCGGTCGGCACCGGCGACACCTGGCTGCAGAACAACCTCGACGCCTACGCCCAGTGGGCCAAGAGCAACAACAGCCTGCTGGTGGTGACCTTCGACGAGGACAACAAGCTGTCGGGCAACCGCATCCCGACCCTCGTCTACGGCGCCCACGTCGCCCCCGGCAGCTCCACCTCCACCCGGTACAACCACTACGACGTGCTGCACACCCTGGAGGACCTGGCCGGCGTCAACGCCCACGCCGGCAACTCCGCCGGGGCCTCCGACATCACCGGCATCTGGAACTGACGCCCGTGTACGTCGCGGACTCCCGCAGCTCGAAGGCCCCCGTCGCACCGGCCACCGGCCAGGTGCGGCGGGGCGCCGCCCTGCGCTCGGTGCCGGGGGCGGTCCTCGCCCTCGGCGCGGTCAGCATGGTCACCGACGTCTCCTCGGAGATGGTCAACGCCGTGCTGCCGCTCTACCTGCTCACCGGACTCGGCCTCTCCCCGCTCGGCTTCGGCCTGCTCGACGGCATCCAGAACGGGTTCAGCGCCCTGGTCCGTTTGGTCGGCGGCCACCTCGCCGACCGCCGCGGCCGCGACGGGGCCGCCCGGCACAAGGCCGTCGCGGCCGTCGGCTACGGGCTCTCCGCGGTGTGCCGGCCCCTGCTGTTGTTCGTCCACACCGTGCCGCTGATCGGCGCCGTCATCGCCGTCGACCGCACCGGCAAGGGCTTGCGCACCGCCCCCCGGGACGCGATGATCTCGCTGGCCACCGAACCCGCCCACCGCGGCCGGGCGTTCGGCGTGCACCGGGCGATGGACACCGCGGGCGCCCTGCTCGGCCCGCTCACCGCCTTCCTGGTGCTGCGGCTGGCCGGCAGCCCGCTGCTCGCCGACGGCGGCGAACGGCACGGCTACGACGCGGTGTTCACGGTCAGCGCCTGCGTCGCGGCGCTCGGCGTGCTGATCCTGCTGCTGTTCGTGCCGAACCGGCAGACCGGCGAGGCGCCGTCGACCGCCACCCCCTCGCTGCGCAGTAGCCTCACCCTGCTGCGCCTGCCCGGACTGCGCCGGCTCACCCTGTGCGCCGTCCTGCTCGGGCTCACCACGGTCAGCGACTCCTTCCTCTACCTGCTGATCCAGCGCCGGCTCGGCCTGTCCGTCACGCTGTTCCCGCTGCTGCCGCTGGGCACCGCGGCCGCCTTCCTGCTGCTCGCCGTCCCGTTCGGCGCGCTCGCCGACCGGATCGGGCGCCGCCGCCTCTTCCTGCTCGGCCACGGGGTCCTGCTGCTCGGGTACGGGCTGCTGCTCTCGCCGCTGCGCGGACTGCCCGCCGTGCTCTGCGTGCTGCTGCTGCACGGCTCCTTCTACGCGGCCACCGACGGCGTGCTCGCCGCCGCCGCGGCCGACGCCGTCCCCGCCGAACAGCGCGGCGCCGGGCTCGCCCTGGTCGGCACCGGGCAGGCGCTGGCCCGGTTCGCCTGCTCGCTGCTGTTCGGCGCGCTGTGGAGCGCGGTGGGCGGGTCGAC
This sequence comes from Kitasatospora sp. NPDC059146, assembly GCF_042786665.1. Classification (NCBI taxonomy): domain Bacteria; kingdom Bacillati; phylum Actinomycetota; class Actinomycetes; order Kitasatosporales; family Streptomycetaceae; genus Kitasatospora; species Kitasatospora sp. NPDC059146. The sequence continues at coordinate 136,040 of NZ_JBHZCY010000004.1, forward strand.
CGCCCTCGCCTGGTCCGCGGGCGCCCTGGCGCTGTGCGTGGCCGGCGCGGCGGTGGTGCTGCGCCGTTCGGAACCCGTCGTCGTGGAGCAGAGCGTGGAGGAGAGTCCGTGACCCCGCAGAACGTGACCCCGCAGAACGTGAACCCGCAGAACGTGAACCCCTGGAACAACCGCAGCCGGGTGCTCGTGCTGCTGATCGCCGTCCTGGTGCTCGGTGCGGTCGGCACCGGCGCCGTCCTCTACGCCGCCGACCGCAGCTCCGAACGGGACCGCGCCCAGGCCGGCGGGCCGGCCGTCGAACCCGGCCCGGTCTCGCTCCGAGTTCCGACCAGCGGAAGACAGTTGCTCTTCCGCAACATGGCCTGGGGGCCGCACCGGGACGAGATCACCAGCGTCCCCGCCGACCACCCCGACGGCCCGCGCACCGCCTCCGGCACCCAGTGCCTGCGCTTCCACGCCGCCGCCGGCACCGGCATCTGCCTCCAGGCCCAGCACGGCGCGCTCGACGACACCTACCGCGCCGTCGTCCTGGACGACCACCTGCACGAGCGGCGCTCATTCCCCGCCGCCGGCATCCCCACCCGCTCCCGGGTCTCGCCGTCCGGACACCTCGCCGCCTGGACCGTCTTCGTCAGCGGGGACTCCTACGCGGGCTCGGACTTCTCCACCCGCACCTCGATCGTCGACGTGCGGGACTGGAACCTGCGGGAGAACCTGGAGGACTTCGCCGTCGTCAAGGACGGCCACCCGTACCAGGCGCACGACGTCAACATCTGGGGCGTCACCTTCGCCGACGACAACACCTTCTACGCCACCCTCGCCAGCTCCGGGCAGACCCACCTCGTCCGCGGCGACCTCGCCGCCCGCACCCTCACCACCCTGCACGACAACGTCGAGTGCCCCTCGCTCTCCCCGGACGGCACCCGCATCGCGTACAAGAAGCGCGTCCCCGGCCTGTCGCCCGACGCCCCCTGGCGGCTGTACGTCCTCGACCTCGCGACCGGCACCGAGACCGCCACCGCCGAGCAGCGCAACATCGACGACCAGGCGCTCTGGTCCGACACCGGGACGCTGGTGTACGCCCTGCCCGGCGACTACGGCGCCGACCTGTGGACCGTCCCGGCCGACGGCTCCGGCGCTCCGCTGCTGGTCACCAAGGCCGCCGTCGCCCCCGCCTACCTGGGCTGAGGAACTCTCCGCTAGCGTCCCACGTCGAGCAGAGTGCGACGTCCCGACCCGAGGTGCCGGTCGGACGTCCTGATCGAAGCGGGGGAACGAGCAACCGTGGACGGCATCCCACCCGAGCGCGTGGTCACCGACTCCTGGCCCGCCCTGCACGGCCGACCGGTCCTGCGGCGCACCGTCGCCGTCGGACTCGTGCTGTGCGTGTCCGCCGGCGCCGCCCTGATGGTGCGCGGCGTCAACGCGCTCACCGTCGGCCGGGTCGGGCGGGAGACCGACCGGGACCGCGCCGAACGGCTGGCGGGCCTCCACCCCTCCCAGCACCCAGGCGCGGGCCGCTACTACGTCCCGGTCGGGGCCGTCTACACCCGCACCTCGGACGGCGCGCCCGTCGCCTACCTCCACTACCGCCTCGGCGGCGGCAAGGAGCCCGGGCTCGGCGACTTCCTGCGCGCCTACGACCTCCCGGCGCCCGGACCCGCCGCCCCGCTGCCGCCGGACCTCGCGGCCGCCCTCGGGGGCGACGAGCCGTCCGAGGCGCCGGAGCTGCCGGAGCCTGCGGCGGAGTCGGCGGAGTCGGCGGGGTCGGTGGGGGTGGCGGGGTCGCTGGGGGAGTCGGGAGCGCCCTCGCCCGTGCCGTCGGGGTCCGCGTCGGCCTCCGCCCCCGCTGCCGTGGTGGCCCCCGGGGCGGGCGTCGCGCCGATGGCCGTCGCGGCGGATCCCGCCCCGGCCGATCCCGACCCGGACGGCTCCGGAGGCACCGGCGGCGCGGGCGGTACCGCGCACGTCCCCGAGGACAGCACCCCCGACCCGGTCCCCACCCCGACCTGGACGCCCACCACCAGCCCGTCCGCCGTCCCCACCCGGGCCCCGTCGGCCCGCCGGATCTACGTGGCCGCCGTCCCGGGCGGGCTGCCGGGCGCCGCCGACATCTACATCCGCGCCACGGGCTGAGCCCGGGTACGTCCGTGCCCCGCCGGCCGGTGGCCGACGGGGCGGGGACGGGAGCGCAGGGTGCGGGCCCTCAGCGGGCGACCGCCGGTGCCCGGCGCTCGGTGGCGGTGGCGGTGGCGGTGGCGGTGGCGGTGGCAGGGGCCGAGGTGGGGGCCGGCGCGGTGACCGGTGTGGCCCGCCGGGCCGGGGCCTGGCCGATCAGCATCGCGCCGAGCGCCAGCACCAGCCCCAGCACCTGCCACGGGGTGAGCGTCTGGCCGAGCACCACCAGGCCGCCGACGGTGGCCACCACCGGGTTGACCAGCCCCAGGAAGGACACCGGACCGGCGCCGAGCCGCTCGATGCCGCGGAACCACAGCACGTAGCCGAGCGCGGTGCTGAGCAGCCCGAGGTAGGCGAAGCCCGCCAGGTTGGCGGTGCTCAGGGCCGGCGGCGCGCCCTCGACCAGGGCCGCCAGCGGGACGAGGAAGACCGAGCCGGCCAGCAGCTGCCAGGCGGTGAGGTCGATCATGGTGGCGCCCTCCGGGCGGCCCCAGCGGCGGGTCAGCACGGTGCCCGTGGCCATCAGGCCGATCGCGGTGACCATCGCGGCGATGCCGATGCCGTCCAGCTTCGCGCCGCTCTTGAGCACCAGCAGCGCCACCCCGGCGACCCCGACCAGTCCGGCGAGCAGCGCCCGCCGCCCGGGCCGGACCCGGAGCACCCCGACCGAGAGCCCGGCGACCAGCAGCGGCTGGATCGCCCCGATGGTGGCCGCCACGCCGCCGGGCAGGCGGTAGGCGCCGACGAAGGTGAGCGGGAAGAACAGTCCGATGTTGAGCATCCCGAGCACCGCCGCGCGCCCCCACCAACGCCCCTTGGGCAGCTTGCGGCCGATCAGCAGCAGGAGCAGCCCGGCGGGCAGCGCCCGCAGCGCGGCGAGCAGCAGCGGGCGGCCCTCGGGCAGCAGCTGGGTGGTGACCAGGTAGGTGGTCCCCCAGGCGGCCGGGGCGAGTGCGGCGGTGACGGCGATCCCTGCGCGCTTGCGGTCCATGGCGGTTCCCAATCCCCTCAACGTTGACTATCTGAACGTTGAGATATTTCTACGCCCGGGATCGGCGAACGTCAAGTATGTGAATGTTAAGATATCTGCACCGGCAGCAGCCCGGCCGTCCGAGGGAGATGACAGAGCATGCAGCAGCGCGACACCGTCGACGACATCGCCGAGCAGTGGGCCAGGAACCGCCCCGACCTGCCGCTGGAGGCGATGGCCCTGATCGGCCGGCTGCGGCGGCTCAACGTCCGGGTCGACAACGCCCTGCGCGAGTACTTCCTCACCTGCGGGCTGGACCCCTCCGAGTTCGACGTCCTCGCCACCCTCCGCCGCTCCGGCGAGCCCTACGAACTCAACGCCCGCGCCCTGCTCAAGTCCGCCATGGTCACCTCCGGCGCCATCACCAACCGGGTCGACAAGCTCTCCGCCAAGGGCCTGGTCGAGCGCAACCCCTGCCCCACCGACCGCCGCGCCGTCCTGGTCCGCCTCACCCCGGCCGGCAAGGACCTCATCGACGCCGCCCTCCCCGGCCACATCAGCAACGAGGAGAGCCTCCTCACCGCCCTCGACGCCGACGAGCGCGCCCAGCTCGACACCCTGCTCCGCAAGCTCCTCGTCGCCCACGGCGACACCGAGCCGCTGGGCTGACCGCCGGGTCGTTCGCGTGACCACCACCTCCCGGCCGCGTTAACCCATCGGGACGACGCGCCGGAGGAGAGACCCGATGAAGCACAGGACCCCCAGGGACATCGCCGTCGACGACCAGCTGCGGGCCGCCGGGGCGGAGGGCGCCCAGTGGCTCGCCGCCGCCGGGTGGGGGCCGCCGGTGCAGGTGCCGCTGCAGAACGCGGCCAAGTGGCAGCGGGAGACCAGGGAGCGGATGCTCGCCGCGCAGGAGGACGAGTCCTGCACCTGGTGCGACCACCTGCTGCACGGCGGCCCGCAGCCCGTCGTCGTCCACGCCGAGCACCCCACCCACCTGGTCTGCCGTGCCTGCTCGATCACCGCCCGCCCCCACCGCCGCTGCGCGGACTGCGGCGAGCCGGCCCGGTCGGCCTCCCCGCTCGACGGCCGCGAGGACGTCTGCATGGGCACGGTGGCGATCTACACCCGCCTCCGCTGCCCCGCCTGCCACCGCAGCGACCCGATCAACGGGACCTTCGGGAGCGGCTGGTGAAGATCCGTCAGGTGGTTGCGACCAGTGCGTAGCGCTCGTCGTGCACCGGACCGCCCCACAGGGCCGCGTCCCCGCCGAGCGGCTCGACACGCAGCTCCGCGACCAACGGGCGGACCGCCGCAGCCAGTTCGCCGGCGCCCACGCCGCCGCCCCAGGGCAGCCGCTCCGCCCCGGCGACGTACGGGGCCGCCTGCTCGCCCGCCTCGCGCCAGCGCCCCTCGACCAGCACCAGCCGCCCGCCCGGGCGCAGCAGCCGCACCCAGGCGCGCAGCGCCCGTTCCGGGTCGGGCAGGGTCCAGACCAGGTGCCGCGACAGCAGCACGTCGAAGCCGCCCTCCCGCAGCGGCGGCGCGCCCGCGTCCCCCACCAGGAAGCGCCCGGCCAGCCCGGCCGCCGCCAGCTTCGCCCGGGCCCGCGCGACCATCCGCGGCGCCAGGTCCACCCCCGTCACCCGGTGCCCGTCCGCCGCCACCAACTCGGCCAACGACCCCGTCCCGCACCCGACATCCAGCACCTCCACCGCCCCGCCCGGCAACCACCCCCGCACCCGTCGCGCCCACGCCTCCCGCACCACCGGCGCCCGCAACCCGTGGTCCGGCTCCTCGTCGAAGGCCGCCGCGGCCGCGTCCCAGTAGTCGGCGATGGATTGCCCTGAGTCCGTCATGCCGCCCATCCTCCCGGCTCTCACCGACACCCCGGCCGGGCGTCGCCGGGCCCGGCCGTCCATCCGGATGGGGCGATCGCGATTGACGGTCGGAACGTATTCCGAACTAGCGTCGAAGCATGTCGACTCCCACCGTGTCCTTCTCCGACCTGTCGAAGAACTCCAAGCGCGTCGCGGACACCGTGGAGCGCGCCCAGCGGGTGCACGTCACGCGGCGGGACGGCGAGGACCTCTACCTGACGACGGAGCGCCATGACCGACAGCGAGAGGACACCGCCGATGTCACCGCGCGCCTCTTCACGGCGCTGATCGGCAGCGACGAGGGCGCGCGCCGTACTGCTGGCGCTTCCCGCCGTGTTCCCCTGGGTCAGGCACCTCTCCGCCGAGGAGGTGCGGGAGTTCGTCGTCGACCTCGTCGAGGCGACGCGTGATGTCGTGGAGCTCGACGTACACGCCAACCTGCACCGCGTGACAGCGGAATGGCGTGCCACCGCCAGAATCCTCGCCGACCCGGAGTTGACCGCGGAGCTGACGAGGCCGCTGCCCGGCGACGATCACGGTGAGGTGGTCGCCCCGTGAGCCCCGAGCGTGGCGATGAGGTCGCGCCGCCGCCGGTCGGCGACGAGTGGCGGGTGCGCTTCGGCTAAAAGGTGTCGGGTTGCCGCAGTGGGAGTACGAGGGCGACTGCCGGTGGTCGGGTGAACTCGGGCTCCGACCCTCAGGCCGCCGGGTGGAGGGCGGGGGGCTGCCAGTCGTAGAGGGTGCCGGTGCGGCCGAGGAGGGTGCGGGTGGGGAGGAGGCCGGCCAGGGTGAGGGCGGTGGTGCGCAGGAGGGTGGCGGCGGGGGTGCGGAGGGCGACCAGGCTGCCGGTGCGGCGGGAGGCGGTGACGACGGCGGTGGTGCGGGGGAGGCGTGCGGCGGTGTAGGCGGGGAGGGCGGTGGCGGGGTCGCCGACGGGGGTGAGCAGCGAGGCGAGGACGACGGCGTCCTCGATGGCCTGGCAGGCGCCCTGGCCGAGGAAGGGGCACATCGCGTGGGCGGCGTCGCCGAGGAGGGCGACCCGGCCGTGGTGGTGGGCGGGCAGGGGGTCGGCGAGTTCCCGGACGTCGTTGCGGAGCAGCCGGTCCGGTTCGGCGAGGGCGAACAGCTGGGGGGCGGGGGCGCACCAGTCGCCGAAGAGCCGCCGGAGTTCGGCCGCTTCGTCGGCGGCGCGGGCGCCGGCCGGGGCGAGGGCGGCGCCGTAGACGTAGACCCGGTCCTCGGCGAGCGGGACGATCCCGGCGAGGCGGCCGGGGCCCCAGACCTCGCCGGCGGCGGCCGGTCGAAGACGGGCCCCGGGCGTGACGACGGCGCGCCAGGTGGTGAAGCCGCTGTAGCGCGGGCCGGGGTGGTGGGGGAAGAGCAGGCTGCGGGTGGCGGAGTGGATGCCGTCGGCGGCGACGACCAGGGCGGCCGCCCGGTCGCCCTCGCGGGTGCGGACGACGGCGGGCCGGTGGTGGTCGCCGGGGTCGGTGACGGTGGCGGGGGAGTCGGTGCGGACGGTGCCTTCGGGCAGCGCGTCGACCAGGGCGGCGATGACCTCGGCACGGGCGACGGCGGCGACGGAGTCGCCGAAGCGGGCCCGGACGGCGGCGCCGGTGGTGCGGACGAGCCAGCGGCCGGAGGGGTGGCGGATGCCGACGGCGGGGTGGTCGGTGGCGCGGGCGCGCAGCCGGGGGCCGACGCCGAGGAGGTCGAGGGCGCGCAGGGCGTTGGGGGCGAGGGCGAGTCCGGCGCCGACGGGTTCCAGGTTCGCGGCGCGTTCGTGGACGGTGACGGGGACGCCCTGCCGGTGGAGGGCGAGGGCGGCGGTGAGGCCGCCGATGCCGCCGCCGATGACGATCGCCTGGTGCTGGCCCATGGGGGCTCCTGTTCTCCCACGCTCTCGGCCACTACAGCTGTAGTGGCCACTGCTCGGCACCGTACTACACATGTAGTGGGCCGTAAACTACGGCTGTAGTGAGTTGGGTAGCCCCCGAGGAAAGGCCATGATCGGACCCATGACGCCCCCGCGCCCGACCCTGATCGCCGACGCCGCCATCGACCTGATCGCCGAGGCCGGCCTGCGCGGACTCACCCACCGCGCCGTGGACGACGCCGCCGGCCTGCCCGCCGGCTCGACCTCCAACCTCGCCCGGACCAGGGCCGCCCTGCTGGAACTCGTGCTCACCCGGATCGTCGAGCGGGAGACCGTCGACCACCCGGTCTTCACCGAGGGCGAGCGCCCCCGAGCGGCCGCACCGGCCCGCGCGATGCTGGCCGAGGTCGGCGCCGAGGTGCTGTTCCAGGCGCTCACCAGCGGCCGCAGGCTCACCCTGGCCCGCCTGGAACTCGCCCTGGAGGCCACCCGCCGGCCCGAACTGCGCGTCGTCTACGACCGGTTGGGCGCCCGCTTCGCCGAACTCGGCGCCGTCCTGCTCGCCGCCGCCGGCTCCACCGACCCCGAGGGCGACGCCCGCCGGCTGATCCGCTGGTGCGACGGAGTGCTGTTCAACGCGACCGCGGGCAGCGGGCACTGGCACGTGCCGATGCCGGAGGAGCTGCGCGCGGAGATCGACCGCTACCTCACCGCCCTGCTGGACCGGTAGCTCCGCCTGCGGGCCGCATCGGCCCTATACTCCGTGTGCTCGATCAGCCAGGGGGAAGCATGCTGAGTGTGCTCGAAGTCGTCGCACTGCTCATGATCGGTGCGGCGCTGCTGCTACGGCTGGCGACGCTGCCGGTGCTGGTGCGTGCCCAAACGGCCGCGCGCCGAAGGGCGTTGGCCGCCACCGGCGCGGACGCGGGCGGGGGTGCGCCGGGCGGGATCGGCGCGACCGTCGGCGAGCTGGTGCTGGGCCTGCTGGGCATCGCCGGGGTGGTGGTGTTGCTGTCCTACAACGTCGTGGGCAACATGACGCACATCGGGCTGGGCGAGCCGTTCGACCCCGTCAACTCGAGGTACCTCGGCTACTCGGTGGGTCTGCACTTCGACACGGCGCAGACCGTGTACATCGCCGTGTTCGTTGTCTGCCTGCTGCTCTGCCTGCTGCTGTGCTACCTGACCCAGCGCAGGCTGCTGACCGCGGACCTGCCTCCGCAGATCTGGTCGGCGGGCGCGACCCAGGCCCGGGTCGTCGGCCTGCTGGTCCTCCGCGCGGCGCTCGCGGTGTTCGTCCTGCCGGCCGGTCTGGTCCTCCCGGCCCTGGTGTTCCAGCTCGTCGCCTTCTTCGTGAGCGGCCGGCCCAAGGCGGTCGGTGCGCAGCCGGGGAGTGCCCCGGAGGCCGGTGCCGCCCAGGCGTTCCAGGCGTACCTGGACGCGCAGAACCCGTACGCGCCCACCGCCCAGCCGCCGCAGGGCCCCTACGTCCCCCCGCAGTTCACCCCGCCGGCCCCGCCGGCCCCGCCGATGCCGCCCGTGGTGCCGCCGGTGGCGTCCGCCCCGCCCGTCGGCAGTCCGCTGGGCGCGCACGAGCCCCGGACGATCGGCGGCTACCAGCTGCTCGGCCGGATCGGCTCCGGCGGCATGGGCACGGTTTACCTCGCCCAGCGCCAGGGCTCCGCGACCCAGGTCGCGCTCAAGACCATCAACCCCGAACTCCTCGCCGAGGGCGACCTGTTGCGCCGCTTCCAGCGCGAGGCCGAGGTGCTGGCGATGGTCCCCGGCGCCTACACCGCCCGGGTGCTCGACACCGGTGTCGACGCCGGTCGCCCGTACCTGGCCATGGAGTTGCTGGACGGGCGCCCGCTCGACGCCCATCTGCGCGAACAGGGCCCGATCCGCTCCGCCGAGGCGCTGAACGCCCTGGCCCTGGCGCTGGCCGTGGCGCTCTCCGGGGTGCACCGGCTCGGCCTGGTGCACCGGGACCTCAAGCCCGCCAACATCATGCTGACCACGGCCGGCCCGCGCCTGCTGGACTTCGGCATCGCGGCGATCGTGGACGGCACCCGGCTGACCGCCACCGGCGGCGGCCCGGGCACCCTGACGTACATGGCGCCGGAGCAGTTCGGCGACGAGCGGCCCGGCCCGGCGGCCGACGTGTGGGCCTGGGCGTGCTGCGTGGTCTGCGCCGCGTACGGCGTCAGCCCGTTCGCGGCGACCAACACGGGCGCGGTGATCCGCCGGATCGTGGAGAGCGGGCCCGAGCCCGCCGCCCTGGCAGCGGTCCAGGCCCTCGACCCGAGGCTCGCGGCCGTCGTCGCCCGTGCCCTGGCCATCGACCCGGCCGCCCGCCCGGCGGACGGCACGGCGCTGCTGGCGGCGCTCGCGGTGGCCCGGTCGACCACGCCGGACCAGGCGGCCGTCCACGAGCAGATCACCCGCGGCTGGCAGACCCTCACGCTCTGACCCGCGGCTAGCCCGGGACCCCCACCGTCACCTCAGCCTCGTGCCGCACCGGGAAGTTCACCGAGTTGGCGATGAAGCAGCCCCGGTTCGCCGCCCCGTGCAGACCGAGGGCCCGCTCCACCATCCCCGGCTCGGCGACCTCGACCCGCGGGTGCAGCACCACCGAGGTGAAGCGCACGCCCTCCTGGGTCACGGTCATGGTGCCCGCCGGCCGGTCCGCGTACGAGGTCACCACGACCCCGTTCACCGCGCACTGGTGCAGGTACGACAGCAGGTGGCACTGGGCGAGCGAGACCAGCAGCAGTTGCTCCGGGTTCCAACGGGCAGGGTCGCCGTGGAAGGCGGGGTCGGCGGAGCCGAGGATGCCCGGCAGGCCCTCGACCGAGACCTCGACGTCGCGGGAGTAGGCCCGGTAGTCGCTGGTGCCGGTGCCCCGGTTGCCGGTCCAGTGAAGCTCGGCGCTGTACTCGTACTGCCTGGCCATGGGGGTGCCTCCGTGGGAAGGGGGTGTCCCCGGACAGTCAACCGCAACGGGCCGCCCGCGCGCGGCCTCCCATGCGGCGGACGTCGCCGGGCCATGGGCCATGCGTGCCCGGTCGACGCCGCCGACCGGGTGACCTCCGGTCGCCCGTCCGGGTGGCCGTTCGACCGGTCGGGCGGCACAGAACATCCGCTCACGAACGACTTCCCCGTGCCCCACCAGGGAAGCAGGCGGTTTCACGAGGATCGACACGCGCGATCACGGATCGTCGCCATCCGCCCGTCGGCGTGATGGGATGCGCCCCGGCCAGGAGGCCACCCCGGAACCGACCTCGGAGACTCCGTTGCAGCGACCCATCACCGTCAAGCGCTCCCTCGCCCTCGCCTCCGCAGCGCTCACCGTCGGCGTGGTCACCGCGCTGAGCATGCCGGCCGTGGCCGACACCCAGCCCCAGACCGGAAGCCACCGCTCGACCAGGGCGGCGCAGGTGCCGGACATGACCTTCGACAGCACGGGCACCGCCGACCTCGGCAGCGCCCCGCAGGGGCTCGGCAAGGCCTTCGGCGGCCGGGCCGCGATGAAGGACGTCGACGGCGGGATCATCGGCACCGCCTACGCCAACTGCACCAAGGACGCGACCGGTACGACCGCGGACGAGGTGCTGTGCACGAGCGTCTTCAAGTTCAGCGACGGAGCCCAGATCGCCGCCGACGGGGTGATCCCGGTCCCACGTTCGGGGGCCGAGCCCAAGGACTTCGACGTCATCGTCACCGGCGGCACCCTCAAGTACGAGGGCATCACCGGCGTCGCCCGCTTCACCCCGCGTTCCGTCGGGGTCTACGACGTCTCCTTCAGCTGACCGCCCGGACCGCGCCTCGCACCCCTCGACCCCACTCCGGGGCCGGGGGGTGCGTCGTGTGCGGGCGTCAGCCGCCCGCCAGGACGCGCTCGACGATCAGCCCGGCGCAGTCCTCCACCGAGGCCCGCGAACTGTCGACCACCAGGTCGTACGTGACGCCCTCGTGCACCGCCGACGCCTGGGCGGCGGCCATCCCGGCGACGCGGTCGCCCCGCGCGGCCTCGCGGGCCGCGGCCACCGCCGGGTCACAGCGCACGCCGACCCAGAGCACCTCCAGGCCGTCCAGCGCCGCGCGCCACCGCTGCTGGGAGGCGGCGCCGCCGAGGAACACCTCGTCGACCAGGACCGGGGCCCCGGCCCGGGCCGTCGCGGCCACGCCGAGCGTCCAGGCGGCGTCCAGCCGGGCGAAGGCCGGCCCGACCTCGACCGTGCCGTCCCCGTCCGTCAGGCCGCCGATGCCCTCCTCGCCGCCGAGCAGCCACGGCGGCAGCGCCTCCACCATGGTGTCCGCGCCGAGGTGCAGCCACGGCTCCGGGAGCAGCTCCTGCAAGCGCCGGGCGATGCTCGACTTCCCGGAACTGGAGCCGCCGTTGAGAACGATCACATCCATGCGCGCATCCTAGGGCGCGTCTGACACGCCCTAGGGAGGAAAGCCCTCAGGACGCCCGCGAATTGAACACCGCCGCCGCTCCCGCGAACGACTCCGCCACCCCGGGGGCCCCGGCCCAGTGCAGGTGCAGGTACGAGGCGTGGACGTTGCCGCCCGCGAACCCCTCCGTCCGCGGCCCGGTCGGCAGGCGCCAGCCCCAGGCGGGGTGTTCGCCGGCGCCCGGTTCGCAGACCGTCCGGTGGAACTCGTGCCCGCGCAGCCGGGTGCCCGCCGGGGCGAGCGGGGAGTCGTGCAGGGCGACGGCCTCCCGGTAGCCGAGGGTGAGCCGCTCGGTCATCCGGGCGTCGGTGTCCAGCACCCCGCACATCGGCAGGCCGTCCAACTCCCGCCCCAGGTAGAGCAGTCCGGCGCACTCGGCGGCGATCGGGCCGCCCGCCGCCGCGAAGTCGGCGATGGCCCGCCGCAGTTCGGCGTTCCGGCTCAACTCCCGGACGTACAGCTCGGGGAAGCCGCCGCCGATGACCAGTCCGGCGGTGCCCTCGGGCAGCATCGAGGCGTGCAGCGGGTCGAAGGGGACGACCTCGGCGCCCGCCGCGCCGAGCAGCTCGGCGTTCTCGGCGTACGAGAACGAGAAGGCCGCACCGCCGGCCACCGCGATCCGCGGCCGCCCGCCGACCGGCGTGACCTCCGCCGAGGCATCCCACGCTTCGGCGTCCAACTCCGGTGCGGTACGGGCGAGTTCCAGTACGGCGTCCAGATCGACCGAAGCCGCCACCAGGGAGCCCATGTCGGCAACGGCCTGCAAGGCCTCCGCCGAGCGCTCCACCGCCGGGATCAGCCCGAGGTGCCGGGACGGCGTGGCCACGGCCGCCGAGCGGCGCAGGGCGCCCAGCACGGGCACCCCGGAGCCCTCCTCCAGGGCCTCGCGCAGCAGGTGCTCGTGCCGGTCGGAGGCGACCCGGTTGAGGATCACCCCGGCGAGCCGCACCTGCGGGTCCCAGGAGGCGAAGCCGTGCACCAGCGCGGCCACCGAGCGGGACTGCGAGGAGCCGTCCACCACCAGCACCACGGGGGCCCGCAGCAGCTTGGCGACGTGCGCGGTGGAGGCCAGCTCCCCGCGCCCGGAGGCCCCGTCGAACAGGCCCATGACGCCCTCGACCACGGCGACGTCCGCCCCCGCCGCGCCGTGCAGGAACAGCGGCGCGATCCGCTCCGGCCCGCACATGAAGGCGTCCAGGTTGCGGCCCGGGCGCCCGGCGGCGAGCGCGTGGTAGCCCGGGTCGATGTAGTCGGGGCCGACCTTGTGCGGCGACACCGCCAGCCCGCGCGCGGCGAGCGCCGCGATCAGGCCGGTGGCGACGGTGGTCTTGCCGGCGCCCGAGGAGGGCGCCGCGACGACGAGGCGGGGGACGTTGTTCAAGAGGTCACCACTCGATACCGCGCTGGCCCTTGCGGCCGGCGTCCATGGGGTGCTTGACCTTGGTCATCTCGGTGACCAGGTCGGCGACCCCGGTCAGCGCCTCGGGCGCGTACCGGCCGGTGATGACGACGTGCTGGCTGCCGGGGCGGTCCTGGAGCACCGCGACGACCTCCTCCGGGTCGATCCACCCCCAGTGCATCGGGTAGGTGAACTCGTCCAGCACGTAGAAGCGGTAGGTCTCGGCGGCGAAGTCGCGCTTGACCTGCTCCCAGCCCTCCTTGGCCGCCTCCTCGCTGGTCATCTCCTGCTCGGCGGAGCGCTGGATCCAGGACCAGCCGGAGCCCATCTTGTGCCAGTCGACGGTGCCGCCCTCGCCGGAGGCGCCGAGCACGCGCAGCGCGTTCTCCTCGCCGACCTTCCACTTGGCGGACTTCACGAACTGGAACACCCCGACCGACCAGCCCTGGTTCCAGGCCCGCAGCGCCATGCCGAAGGCGGCCGTGGACTTGCCCTTCCCGGGGCCGGTGTGCACGGCGGTGATCGGCTGGGTACGGCGCTGACGGGTCGTCAGGCCGTCGTCGGGAACGCTCTCGGGGACACCCTTGGGCATGTCGGCTCAGGCCGCCTTTCGGATCGGGGTGGAGACGGGTCGGTTGGCGCGGACGAGCGAGGCCACGCCCTCCGCGCGCAGCTCGTCCAGGCTGACGGCGCTGCCGCCGAGCAGCCCGGCCAGGGTGCGGGCCAGGCCCAGCCGGACCGGCCCGGACTCGCAGTCCAGCACCACGCTCGCGGTGCCCTGGGCGGCGAACAGGGTGGCCGCCCGCTGGGAGCGGGCCAGCGCGTCCCGCCCGCCGGTGGCCCGGCCGTCGGTCACCACGACCAGCAGCGGGCGCCGGTTCGGGTCGCGCAGCCGCTCGACCCGCAGCACCTCGTGGGCGCGCAGCAGGCCGGCCGCCAGCGGGGTGCGCCCGCCGGTGGGCAGGGTCTCCAGCCGGGCGGCGCCGACCTCCACCGAGGAGGTGGGCGGCAGCGCCAGTTCGGCGTCCGCGCCGCGGAAGGTGATCATGCCGATCTTGTCCCGGCGCTGGTAGGCGTCCATCAGCAGCGACAGCACCGCGCCCTTGACGGCGGTCATCCGCTGCCGGGCGGCCATCGAGCCGGAGGCGTCCACCACGAACAGCACCAGGTTGGACTCCCGTCCCTGGCGCACCTGCTCGCGGAAGTCGTCCTTGTGCAGCACCAGCGCCCGGCCGGCCCGCCCACGCGCCACCTGGTGCGGCGCGGCGGCCTGGAGGGTCGCGGTCAGGTGCAGCCGGCTGAGCGCACCCTGCGGGCGGCGGGCCCGGACGGTGTGCCCGCCGGTGGTCTCGGCGGGGGAGCGCCGGCCCTGGGCGCCGTGGCCGGTGCCCTGCACGGTGAACAGCCGCGTCCGGTACGGGTCCCCGGCCGCGACCGGTGCCGACTCCCGGGCGGGGGAGGGGTGCTGGGCCGGTACGGGCTGCGGCTCGGGCGCCTCGGTGTCCGTGGCCGCGGGCTCCGGGGCCGCGCCGTCGGCCGGCTCGGGCGCGCCGCCGCCGTCGGGGCCGCCGTCACCCGGGCCGCCGTCACCGCCCCCGTCCGGACCGTCCCCGTCGGGCTCCGGCCCGTCACCCTCCGGCTCCGGATCCGGCTCGACCTCCGGCTCCTCCGGCTGGGCGTGCTCCTCCAGCGTGCGGTCCAGCTGCTCCTCGTCCAACCCCGGGGCGTCGAAGGGGTTGCGGCGGCGCCGGTGCGGCAGGGCCAGCTGGGCGGCCTTGCGGACGTCCTCCTCCAGCACCTCCGTCCGCCCGGCCCAGGCGGCCAGCGCGACCGCGGTGCGGGCCATCACGATGTCCGCGCGCAGCCCGTCCACCTCGAACGCCGCGCACACCGCCGTGATCTGACGCAGCGCCACATCCGTCAGCTCGACCTTCGGGAGCAACTCCCGGGCCGCGGTGATGTGTTCGGCCAGCTCCCGCTCCTCCGCCGCGAACCGGTCGGCGAACCCGGCCGGATCGGCGTCGTAGGCGAGCCGGCGCCGGACCACCTCGGCGCGCTCGGCCGGCTCCCGGGTGGCGGCGATCTCGACGGTCAGGCCGAAGCGGTCGAGCAGCTGCGGCCGCAGCTCGCCCTCCTCCGGGTTCATGGTGCCGACCAGCAGGAACCGCGCCGCGTGCCGTACCGACACGCCCTCGCGCTCGACGTAGGAGCGGCCCATCGCGGCGGCGTCCAGCAGCAGGTCCACCACGTGGTCCTGGAGCAGGTTCACCTCGTCGATGTACAGCACGCCGCGGTGCGCCTTGGCGAGCAGGCCGGGCTCGTACGCCTTGACGCCCTCGGCCAGCGCGCGCTCCAGGTCGAGCGAGCCGACGATCCGGTCCTCGGCCACGCCGACCGGCAACTCGACCAGCTGGGAAGGCCGTTGGTGGCTCCCGAAGGTGGCGTGCGGGCCGTCCGGGCACTGCGGGTCCGGCCCGGCCGGGTCGCAGGCGAACCGGCAGCCGTCCACGACGGCGATGGCGGGCAGCAGCCCGGCCAGCGCGCGCACCATGGTCGACTTGGCGGTGCCCTTCTCGCCGCGCACCAGCACGCCGCCCACGGCCGGGGAGACCGCGTTCAGCAGCAGCCCGAGCCGCAGGTCGGCCATCCCGACGATCGCGGTGAACGGATAGCGGACCTCACTCATGCGTCACTCCCAGGTGCTCCGGGCAGGAGGAACGGCAGCGATCCGGCCGCCGGCACCCCGCCCTCGATCAGCTTCCACAACGCGTCGGTGTCCGCGTGCTCCTCGATCAGGTCGCCCAGCCGGTCCAACCGGGACTCGCGCGCCACGGCGAACGAGGTGTCCGGCGCCGGTACGAACGCCCGGCCCGCCAAGTCGGCGACCTCGCGCAGGAGTTCACGGCGGAAGCCGTCGTTCTCCAGCGCGCCGTGCCAGGTGGTGCCCCAGACCGAGCCGACCCGGCAACCGTCCAGGAAGGGAACGCCCCCCTCGACGGCCACCACCCCGTGGTGGATCTCGTACCCCTCCACCCGCTGCCCGTACGCCTCGCCGACCGGCCGCGCCAGCACCTTCTCGACGCCGAAGCGCACCCGGGTCGGCAGCAGCCCGAGTCCGTCGACCACACCGGCCTTCGACTCGACCTCGTCCTCGATCGAGTGCGCCAGCATCTGGTAGCCGCCGCACACCCCGAGCACCGGCCGCCCGGCCGCCGCCCGCGCCTTCAACGCCGGCTCCAGGCCGCGCTCGCGCAGCCAGGCGAGGTCCGCCACGGTCGCCCGGGTGCCGGGCAGCACCACCAGGTCGGCGTCGGCCAGCTCCTCCGGCCGGGTCGCCCAGCGCACCAGCACGCCCGGCTCCTGGGCCAGCGCGTCCAGGTCGGTGAAGTTCGACAAGCGCGGGAAGCGCACCACGGCGACCCGCAGCACGTCCGCCCCCAGCGGCCCGCGCCCGTCCACCCGGTCCACCACGGTGGACAGGTCCAGCGAGTCCTCGGCGTCCAGCCACAGGCCCGGCAGCATCGGCAGCGTGCCCAGCACCGGACGGCCGGTCAGCTCGTGCAGCATCTCCAGCCCGGGCGCCAGCAGCCGGGCGTCACCGCGGAACTTGTTGACGAACCAGCCGGCCACGTGCCGCTGGTCCTCCGCCGACAGCAGCGCCAGCGTCCCGTACATCGCCGCGAACACCCCGCCGCGGTCGATGTCCCCGACCACCACCACCGGCAGCGCGGCGGCCGTGGCCAGGCCCATGTTGGCGATGTCCCGGTCGCGCAGGTTGATCTCGGCGGGGGAGCCGGCGCCCTCGCACACCACCACGTCGTAGCGGGCGCGCAGATCGGCCAGGCACTCCAGCGCGCGCTCCAGCAGGACGGGCTTGCGCTCCCGGTAGTCCAGCGCGCCCACCTCGGCCACCGGCCTGCCCAGCAGCACCACCTGGCTGCGGCCGTCCGCGCCCGGCTTGAGCAGCACCGGGTTCATCGCCGCCTCCGGCTCCACCCGGGCGGCCTGCGCCTGCATCGCCTGGGCGCGGCCGATCTCGGCCCCGTCGGCGGTGACGAAGGAGTTCAGCGACATGTTCTGCGCCTTGAACGGCGCCACCCGCACGCCCTGGCGGGCCAGCCACCGGCAGATCCCGGCCGTCACCACGCTCTTGCCCGCGTCCGAGGTCGTCCCCGCGACCAGCAGTGCGTTGGTCATGCCCCACCCCTCTTCCTCATCAGCATGCGCAGCAGGACGTGCCCCGCGACCGTCGTACCCAGCGCCAGCGCGCCCACCCGCCGGGACAGCGTGCAGGCCCGCTCGATGTCGTCCACCGTCACCGGCCGCAACTCCGCACCCAGGACGGGCCGGTGCTCCACCCGCTCCCCGTACCGCAACGTCCCGCCCAGCCGGACCCCGACCGCCCCCGCGAAGGCCGACTCGGCCTGGCCCGCGTTCGGGCTCGGGTGCGCGGAGCCGTCCCGGCGCCAGACCCGCCAGGCGGTCCGGGGCTCGGGCGCGGCGGCCACCGTCAGCAGGGCCGTCAGCCGGGCGCCCGGCCAGCCCGCCACGTCGTCCAGCCGGGCCGAGGCCCAGCCGAAGCGGGCGTAGCGGGGCGAGCGGTGGCCCACCATGGCGTCCAGGGTGTTCACCGCGCGGAACGCCAGCAGCCCCGGCGTGCCCGCCAGGGCACCCCAGGCCAGTGCGTTCACCACGGCATCCGCCGTGTTCTCGGCCACCGACTCGACCACCGCCCGGGCGATCTGCTGCCCGTCCAGGGCACTCGGATCCCGCCCGCACAGGTGCGGCAGCCGCTCCCGGGCCGCCGTCAGGTCGCCCGCGGCCAGCGAGCGTCCGACGGTGCGGGCCTCCCGGGTCAGCGAGGTGCCGCCGAGCACCGTCCAGGTCGCCGCCGCCGCCAACGCGGCCCGGCCCAGCGGACGGCGCCCGACCGTACGGTCCAGGGCGAGCGCGCCGACCGCGACCGCACCCACGCACACCGCGGTGTACCCGGCACCGGCCGCCCGGTCGTCGCGCCACAGCCGCCGCTCCAGCCGCCCCGCGGCCGTGCCGAACAGGGCGACGGGGTGGCCGCGGCGCGGGTCGGCGTACCGGGCGTCGGCGGCGTAGCCCACGACGGCGCCCACCGCGAAGGCCGCGGCCCGGGTCAGCGGGCGCACAACATCGAAAAGCCGGGGATCCAACCGGGCGGGGCAGCCTGCATCGCGTGGGTGTCCTCACTCAGGGTCCGCGCCCTGGATCGACGTACCGGGGGCGAGAGTCTCCTGGCTTCCGGGTCCGACGCACCCCCGGGCCTTCCAACGGCCCCTGACGGTCCGCCGTGGCACTTTCCGAGCGTGCTCCCCGGTGACAGTGGCGGGACCGCGCCGGACTCGCACCGGCTTCCTCTCCATGCCTCCGTTTGGCCCCAGGATCCCATCACGCGCCCGAACCGGGAGTCAACCGAGGTCACGGAGGGGTTGGTCACACGACGCACCCGCCCCCGCCCTGTGCGATCGCCCAGTACCACCAAGAGCCCGGCGCCCCCGCTTCGTGCGTTCGGCGGCTGGGGCCGCGCCGCAGGCCACGCCTACGGTTCGGCCATGCGCCGCAGAAAGCCCCCCGTCGCCGCCCCCGCCCCGGTGCCGTTCTCGCCGGAGGCCGCCCGGGCCCACCGAACCGGCCTCGGGCTGACCCCCGAGCAGGTCGCCGAGGGCATGGCCGCACACGGCGTCCGACTGCTGCCCGGCCACGTCCTCGCCTGGGAGGACGGCGTGCTGCGCCCCGGCGAGACCGAGTTCATCGCCCTGGCCCGCGCCCTCTGGTGCCCGGCCGCCGCCCTGATGCCCGGCCACCCCGTCAGCCTGCGCGACCACCGCCTCGCCCGGGAACTCCCCCCGGAAACCGTCGCCGAACGGGTCGGCATCCCCCTGCCCACCTACCGCCAGGCCGAACTGACCGGCGACTGGGACGGCGACCCGGACCAGACCCACGCCCTCGCCCAGGTCCTCGGCCTGCGCCTCACCGAACTCGTCGAGGCCACCGGCCGCCGCGAGGCCCTCGACGCCCTGCTCCGCCAGTGCGTGGCCGGCCGCTGGCAACCCCACCTCCGCCCGATCGCCCGCCTCGTCCCCGTCCCCGAACCCGACCTCGCCGCCGTCCTCCCCGTCCTCCACCAGGAACACCACATCCCCTCCCACTGGGGCACCACCACCCACCCCACCACCCCCACCCCACCCCTCACCCCCCGCTTCTGGCACCTCCTCAGCACCCACCACCCCACCATCCCCGTCTGACCGGCACCAACCCACTGCGGGCGTACAGGCACGGGCGCGCGGGCAACGCC